>NZ_JBWKCC010000016.1:0-216755 GCF_056436655.1 Streptomyces sp. NPDC043427
AACCCCCCCCCCCCCCCCCCCCACCTCCCCCCCCCCCCCCCCCCGACCCCCCCCCCCCCCCCCCCCCCCCCCCCCCCCCCCCCCCCCCCCCCCCCCCCCCCCCCCCCCCCCCGCTGCAGTTTTCGGGGCATTCGTGCTGCTCCCGCCCTGTTTCCGACGCGTTCTGAATCGGCCGAAAATCATCTTGGCCGGACGGGTCAGCCCCGCCCCATCGCCCGCGTCAGCTCGATCTCGATCACCACGCGGGACGGGTTCGGCGCGGGCGTGCGCCCGTAGCGCTCCTCGTAGCGCCGCTCCGCCTGCGCCACGCGCTCCGGCTCGGTGCGGACGAAGGCCCGGCCCTCCAGCGTGGCCCAGCGGCGCCCCTCCACCTGGCACACGGCGACCCTGGCGCCCTGCGGGCCCGCCGCCCGCACGAAGCCCGCCTTCGCGCTCGCCTTGTTCGTGATGACCCGCGCCAGCCGGGCCTCGGGGTCGTACGTCACCCCCACCGGGACGACATGGGGAGTGCCGTCCGGGCGCAGGGTCGTCAGCGTGCACAGGTGACGTTCGCGCCAGAAGGCGAGATACGGCGCGTCGGGTGCGCCAGGATCCTGAGGGTATGCGGCCATGAGCCCGGAATTTAGCGGACGCCCGGGCCTACCGGACTCCCGCTCCCCGCCTTGGCTCACCACCTTGAGTGGAATAGACTCAACTTTACGTATGTTGATTGAGTCACGGCTGACGCAAGGAGGAGACAGGCAACGTGGACGCCGAGCTGACCAACCGGAGCCGGGACGCGATCAACGCGGCCAGCAACCGCGCCGTGTCCGAGGGACACGCCGACCTCACCCCCGCCCACCTGCTGCTCGCGCTGCTGGAGGGCAAGGACAACGAGAACATCATCGACCTGCTGGTCGCGGTCGACGCGGACCAGGCCTCCGTACGGGCGGGCGCCGACCGCGCCCTCGCCGCGCTGCCCAGCGTGACCGGGTCGACGGTCGCGCCCCCGCAGCCCAACCGCGAGCTGCTCACCGTCATCGCGGACGCGCAGGCCAGGGCGAAGGAACTCGGGGACGAGTACCTCTCCACCGAGCACCTGCTCATCGGGATCGCCGCCAAGGGGGGCGCAGCCGGTGAGGTGCTCTCCCGGCAGGGCGCCGACGCGAAGAAGCTGCTGGCGGCGTTCCAGAAGTCGCGCGGCGGGCGCCGGGTCACCAGCGCCGATCCCGAAGGCCAGTACAAGGCCCTGGAGAAGTTCGGCACCGACTTCACCGCCGCCGCCCGCGAGGGCAAGCTCGACCCGGTCATCGGCCGGGACCAGGAGATCCGCCGCGTCGTGCAGGTCCTGTCCCGCCGCACGAAGAACAACCCCGTCCTCATCGGCGAGCCCGGCGTCGGCAAGACCGCCGTCGTCGAGGGGCTCGCCCAGCGGATCATCAAGGGCGACGTGCCCGAGTCCCTGAAGGACAAGCGGCTGGTCGCGCTGGACCTGGGCGCGATGGTCGCGGGCGCCAAGTACCGCGGCGAGTTCGAGGAGCGCCTGAAGACCGTCCTCGCGGAGATCAAGGACTCCGAGGGGCAGATCATCACCTTCATCGACGAGCTGCACACGGTCGTCGGCGCGGGCGCCGGCGGCGACTCCGCCATGGACGCCGGCAACATGCTGAAGCCGATGCTGGCCCGCGGCGAGCTGCGCATGGTCGGCGCGACCACCCTGGACGAGTACCGCGAGCGGATCGAGAAGGACCCGGCGCTGGAGCGGCGCTTCCAGCAGGTGCTGGTCGCCGAGCCGACCGTCGAGGACACCATCGCCATCCTGCGCGGCCTCAAGGGCCGCTACGAGGCCCACCACAAAGTCCAGATCGCCGACGCCGCGCTGGTCGCCGCGTCCACCCTCTCCGACCGGTACATCACCTCCCGCTTCCTGCCCGACAAGGCCATCGACCTCGTCGACGAGGCGGCCTCCCGCCTCCGCATGGAGATCGACTCGTCCCCCGTCGAGATCGACGAACTCCAGCGCGGCGTCGACCGGCTGAAGATGGAGGAGCTGGCCCTCGACAAGGAGACCGACCCGGCCTCCCGCGAACGCCTGGAGAAGCTGCGCCGCGACCTCGCCGACAAGGAGGAGGAGCTGCGGGGCCTCACCGCCCGCTGGGAGAAGGAGAAGCAGTCCCTCAACCGCGTCGGTGAGCTGAAGGAACGCCTCGACGACCTGCGCGGGCAGGCCGAACGCGCCCAGCGCGACGGCGACTTCGACACCGCGTCCAAGCTGCTGTACGGCGAGATCCCGGCCCTGGAGCGCGACCTGGAGGCCGCGTCCGAGGCCGAGGAGGCGTTGACATCTTCCGCCTCCGGCGGGGGCGCCAAGGACACGATGGTCAAGGAGGAGGTCGGTTCCGACGACATCGCCGACGTCGTCTCCTCCTGGACCGGCATCCCTGCCGGGCGCCTCATGGAGGGCGAGACGCAGAAGCTGCTGCGCATGGAGGACGAGATCGGCAAGCGGCTCATCGGCCAGAGCGAGGCGGTACGGGCGGTGAGCGACGCCGTACGCCGGTCCCGCGCCGGCATCTCCGACCCCGACCGCCCGACCGGCTCCTTCCTCTTCCTCGGCCCGACCGGTGTCGGCAAGACCGAACTGGCCAAGGCCCTCGCCGACTTCCTCTTCGACGACGAGCGGGCGATGGTCCGCATCGACATGTCGGAGTACAGCGAGAAGCACAGCGTGGCCCGGCTCGTCGGCGCGCCTCCCGGGTACGTCGGCTACGAGGAGGGCGGCCAGCTGACCGAGGCGGTGCGCAGGCGGCCGTACAGCGTGGTGCTGCTCGACGAGGTGGAGAAGGCGCACCCCGAGGTCTTCGACATCCTCCTGCAGGTGCTCGACGACGGACGGCTGACGGACGGTCAGGGCCGCACGGTCGACTTCCGCAACACGATCCTGGTCCTCACCTCCAACCTGGGCAGCCAGTACCTGGTCGACCCGGTGTCGACCGAGGAGGAGAAGAAGGAGCAGGTGCTGGAGGTCGTACGCACCTCCTTCAAGCCGGAGTTCCTCAACCGGCTCGACGACCTGGTGGTCTTCTCGGCGCTCAACAAGGACGAGCTGAGCCGGATCGCCCGGCTCCAGATCGACCGGCTGGCCAAGCGTCTCGCCGACCGCCGCCTCACCCTGGAGGTCACCGACGCGGCCCTGGTCTGGCTCGCCGACGAGGGCATGGACCCGGCGTACGGCGCCCGCCCGCTGCGCCGCCTCGTCCAGACCGCCATCGGCGACCGCCTCGCCAAGGAGATCCTCTCCGGCGAGGTCAAGGACGGCGACACGGTCCGCGTCGACGCCTTCGGTGAGGGGCTGATCGTGGGCCCGGCGGCGGGCAAGACCCTGTAACGGCGGCACACGGCACGACGGGCCGCCCCGGATTCCGGGGCGGCCCGTCGTTCACATCGAGTACGCCTCTGGTCCGTTTCCGCCTCGTGACCGTCAGGATCATGTCAGCCCAGGGCTGACACCGTCCGTCGCACTTGCCACCCCCCTCCCCGGATGGGGGAGGATGGCAGGATCCGTACGAAGGGAAAATCACGGTGACCATCGACCCGTCCTCGATTCCGAATTTCGGGGGCCAGCCCGAGCCGCAGCCCCAAGGACCGGCGGGCCCCGTCGTCCCGGATCAGGACCTCGTGAAGCAGCTCCTCGACCAGATGGAGCTGAAGTACGTCGTCGACGAGGAGGGCGACCTCGCGGCGCCCTGGGAACAGTTCCGTACGTACTTCATGTTCCGTGGCGAGGAGGACCAGGCGGTCTTCTCGGTTCGGACCTTCTACGACCGCCCCCACAAGATCGACGAGAAGCCGCAGCTGCTCGAGTCCATCGACGACTGGAACCGCCGCACCCTGTGGCCGAAGGTCTACACCCACACCCACGACGACGGCACCGTCCGCCTCATCGGCGAGGCGCAGATGCTGATCGGCGCCGGTGTCAACATCGAGTTCTTCGTCTCCTCGACGGTCAGCTGGGTACGCGCCGCCATCGAGTTCGACAAGTGGCTCGTCGAGCAGCTCGGCCTCGAGCAGGAGGTCAACGACGCGGAGAAGCCCGAGGACGACGAGGAGTAGTCCTCGGGGCCCGGACGGACCGGATCCACCGGTCCGCCAGATCTACAGCGGCGTGTTCGCCAGGACGACCAGGTACGCGCCGTAAGCGAACGAGAGCCCGGCCAGGCTCGCGACCACCACGGTCGCGTGCCAGGGCCGGGCTCTCGCCGTCCGCACCAGCGCCCGCGCCAGTGGCAGCATCAGCGGGAACGCCGGCAGCAGGAAGCGCGGTTTGGACTCGAAGAAGCCCGAGCCGCCCAGCGTGATCAGCAGCAGGACACCGCTGTAGACGACCAGCGGCAGCGGCGCGCGGTCCACGAGCAGCAGCGCGTACAGCAGGACGGCCGCCGCGACGATCACCATGGTCATCGGGAAGACGAGCCGGTCCGCGTGCAGCAGCAGATGGCGGACGACGTGCAGCGAGCCGTGGCCGAGGTCGAAGCGCGAGCCCCACAGCCGCTGCACGGCGAAGTACCCGCCGAGCAGGTCGCCCCTGCGGTGACCGACCCACAGGACGTACCCCGTCCAGCCGATCGGGGCGAGCGCCACGCCCGTCCACAGCCTGTGGGAAACCCGTCCGCGCGACCGCCACACCTCCTGCGCCGCCGCCACGAGCACCGCCGCCGTGACCGCGACCCCGTTGGGCCGCGCGAGCCCAGCCAGCGCGGCGAGGGCGCCCGCCCACACCCAGTTCCGGTTCAGCACCGCGTACAACGACCAGGCGGCGAACGCGGTGAGCACCGGCTCCGTGTACGCCATCGACAGCACCACGGAGTGCGGCAGCAGCGCCCAGAGCAGTACGAGCGCGGTGGCGACGGCCCGGCCGTGCAGACGGGCGCCGAGGGCGTGGATCCCCCAGGCGGCCACCGCGGCCGCCGTCCACGACACGAGCAGTCCCGCGGTGCCCCCGTTCAGCGGGCCGAGCTCCGTCACCGCGCGGACCAGGGCCGGGTAGAGCGGGAAGAAGGCCAGGTCGCTGTGGACGATGCCGGGGCCGAAGGTCAGGGTGTGGCCGTAGCCGTGGGCGGCGATTCCCACGTACCAGAGGGAGTCCCAGGACCGGCCGAGCAGCGCCAGGGGCTGCCTGCCCGTCGCCCAGGCGGTCAGCGCGAGGACGGCAGCGCCGGTGAGGCGGGCGGCGGCGAAGAGGCCCAGGGCGGTGGGCGCTGCCGCCAGGGGGCGTCGGGAGAGGGCGACTGTGGGGCGGGAGGTGAGGGTGCTGGCGTGGCTCACACTCCCGCACCTTGCAGGGCCACGGCGTGGGGCGCGAGCTGGGGGAGCCGTTCAGGTGGGCCTGGGCTGTCGGGGCGCGGTGTGCTGGTGCCCGGGCCTGCTGGGGGCTGCCGCCCCCGGTCCCCCGCTTTCGGCCCTGAACGGGCCTCGTCCTCAAGCGCCGGACGGGCTGAAAGGGCTAGGGCCTCTCGTTTGGATCATGCCGGGCTCGCGGGGTCCGGCATGATCCAAACGAAAGACCCTAGCCCCTCTTCCTCAGTACCGCGGATGCACCAACGTCGACGCCGGCAGCTCCTCGGACCACGGGTCCGTCTGCTCTCTCATGTCCGCGGTGTCCAGCAGCGGCCGCGTGTCCGGGGACGCCAGGACGAAGCCGGCGTCGTGGCCGATCGCGGCGTAGGGGACGGTGTGCAGGCCCGCGGAGCGGATCGTCGTCTCTACGGTCCAGAAGACACGGGGGCGGGTGGTGAGGGAGCCGGCGTGGACGGCGAGGCGGCCGTCGGGGGCCAGGGCGCGTCGGGTGAGGCCGTAGAACTCCTGGGAGTGGAGCTTGGTGCCGGCCGTCGTCGTCGGGTCGGGGAGGTCGGCGATGACGACGTCGTAGGACGCCGTCGGCACCTCGCGCAGGCGGCTGAAGGCGTCGCCGGTGGTGATGCGGACGCGGGGATCGTCGTAGGCGTGGGCGTTCAGGGCGGACAGGGCCGGGTCGGTGCGGGCCAGGTCGATCACGGCCGGGTCGAGCTCGACGACGTCGACCCGGCGGACCCCGGGGTGCCGCAGCACCTCGCGCACGGCCAGTCCATCGCCGCCGCCGAGGACGAGCACATGGGCGTGCCGGCCGTGCATCGCGGGGCGGACGAGTGCCTCGTGGTAGGGGCGCTCGTCGTGGCCGTCGACGCTCAGTCGGCCGTCGAGGTAGAGGTCCAGGGAGCGGCCGTCCGTGCCGCCGGTGACGACGAGCTCCTGGACGTCGGTGCGCACGGCCACGCGCACGTCGTCGCCGTACACCGCGTGCCGGGCGGCCCGCTCGAAGTCGTCGGCGAGGACGGCGGCCGTGGCGAGGACGGCGAGCACGACGACGTTGGTGACCACGAGGAGACGGCGGGCCCGGCCGGTCAGGTCGCGGCGGAAGAGGCCGAGGACCAGAGCGCCGCCGGCGATGACGTTCACCGTGCCGGTGAGGAGTGAGCTCGTCAACTGGCCCAGGAACGGCAGGAGCAGGAAGGGGAAGGCCAGGCCGCCGACGAGCGCGCCGACGTAGTCCGCCGCGAACAGGTCGGCGACCGCGCCGCCCGCGTCCTGGCGGCGGATGCGCTGGATCAACTCCATCAGCAGGGGGACCTCGGCGCCGATGAGCAGGCCGATGGCGAGGGAGAAGACCACCAGGAGGCAGCGCGGGCCGTTCAGCCACAGGCCGCCCCAGTCGCCGGCCCAGGCGAACACCGCGTACAGCGCGGGCGCGCTGCAGCCGCCGACGAGCGCGAGCGTCGCCTCGATCGAGCCGAACGCGGCCGCGGCGAGCAGGCGCAGCCGCTTCGCGACGAGGGAACCGACGCCCATCGCGAAGACCATGACGGACAGCACGACGGACGTCTGTGTGACCGAGTCACCGATCAAGTACGAGGCGAGGGCGACGAGTTCGAGTTCGTACACCAGTCCGCAGGCCGCGCACACGAACACGCCCGCGAGCACCAGGAACCGTCCGGTGTCCGGCCGGACGGGGAGCCGCGCGGGGCCGCGCCAGGGCAGTGGGGTACCCGGCGGGGCCGGCGCGTGCGGTTCGATCACGACTGCGACGTTACGTCACGGGTGCGGCACGCTTCGTCACCCACATGAGTGGAACTCGGGGTTGATGGGAGGACCATGCGTTTGTGCGGGCGTCTTCGGGGCAGCCGCAGACGCCCGTCGGATCAGGCGTCGGGTCAGGCGCAGGACGGGCTCACCCGCTGCACCGGCACCCGCGTCCCCACGCGCGTCCTGGTCGCCACCAACTGCCCGTCCTGCGGGTACGCGTGCCAGGTGCGCCAGTGCACATGCCCGTCATGGCGCTGGGCGAGCATCGCGGTGAAGGCGTGCGGGCTGCCCGGGAAGACACCGGCGAGTCCATGGGGGTGGTCGGAGACGAGGGCGAGCAACTCCTGGGCGCGGCCCGCGAAGGAGCCCGGCGAGAGGACCTCGACATGGGCCGCGAACTCGTACTCCCAGTCGCCCACCCGCTTGGCGACGCCCAGCGGGAGCGGGGTGCTGCTGCCCGGAATGCACGCCACCGTCTCCGAACAACGGCCGCGCTCCTCCTCGAGAAGCACCTGGTGGGACGCGCCCAGCAGTCTCAACTGAAGCTTCGTGCCGGCCATTTCGAGATCCAGTGTGGCCAGCGCGGGGAGCGGCTCGCGCCCCAGGGTCCAGGCCAGGTCGGCCGCGCGCGTGTCGGTGTATGCGGTGTTCAGGGTCGTGAGCATGCATCGGCTCCACAAGCGCACAAAGATGAGGATGAGGAGGGGGTGTGGGTCCCGCGCACCCCGGTCGACTCCGGGAGATCGGCCCCGCTCAGCCCGGCCGGAAAGGCGTCCCGCTGTCCCGCTGGACGTCCGAGGGCTGCGTTGGTGATGGAGAGGGAATCATGAACAGCGGCGCTGCCACAGCGCTTTTACCCAACATATTGGGATTTCCACCCCTCAGAGGGCTCCCCAGCTCAACTGTTCAAACGCGGCGTACGCCGGGGCGCTCCGGGCATACGCGAACGCGGGGCCCGTGGTAGAGACGGGCCCCGCGTTGCGGATGCGTTTCCCCCTTGCCGGAGCTCGGCTGCCCCGTGTCAGCTGCCTCCGCCGCATCCGCCGCCCCCGCCACAGGAAGAACCGCCGCCTCCACAGGAGGAGGAGCTGCTTCCGCAGGAGGAGGAGCCCCCACCGCAGGAGTGGTGGCTGTCCGAGGACGAGCCGCACGACGCCGCGACTCCTCCCCCGGCGACCCACCAGCTGCTGCCGCTGTCACTGCTGGAGCTGGAACTGCTTCCCCCGCTGTAGGACCGCCTGGAGCCGCGGTACCGCCTGGCCCGCCGGTCCCTGCGTGCGGCGGAGATCACCATCGCCAGGGCGAAGAGCACGAACACCGCAAGGATGATGCCGAAAACCATGACGTCACCCTCCTTCCGTTTCCCCCGAAGCGGCCCCCCGTGGGCGCCTCGCTCGTTGCGTGAACGGGGGATGCCCGGCCCGAATCGCGGCCAAAGCAGAGTTGAGGAAGTTCTGAGGCTCCATCAGCGGTTCACCGAGCCGGACCCAGGCCGACCTTGACCGTCGCCCGTTCAACAATGGGCCGCCGGCCGAGCACGGTCCGGCCGGTTCTGGTACCCGCGCCCACCGCCCGGTGCCCGACTTGCGGATCCACCCGGCCGCGCGAACGCTGGAACGTACGCGGGGACTTAGGGACGTGAATGCCCGTTTGGACATGAGAAGGAGACGGATCTATGTCTGTTCGAAGCATGACGTCAGCACGGCTCACGGACGGCCGACCGCAGCTGTTCGCGGGAAGCGCCCAGGGGATGTACACCACCTGGAAGGTGACCGAGCACCCGGACGCCGCCTGGACCGGCTGGCAGCAGTTCCACTTCGACCATGGCCGCGCGGTGTCGCTCGCCGCGGCCCCGCTCACGGACGAACGGCCCCAGATATTCGCCGTGTCCGACGGCGGCGAGCTGTGGTCCACCTGGAAGCTGACCACCGACGCGAGCGCCGCCTGGGCCGACTGGACAAAGTTCAACGGTCTTCCGGGATCGGCCCGCAGCGTGGGTGTGGCAACCCTGACCGACGGCCGCCCGCAGATCGTGGTCGGCACCGACAGCGGTTCGGTGTCCTCGTGGAAGGTGAGCACCGACCCCGACGACGCCTGGTCCGACTGGACCTCCTTCGGCGGCCCGCCCGCCTGATCCCGGGGACAGCTGATCAACCGGCTGTGGCCAGGACCGCGGCGAGACGCCCGGCCGGGGGTTTCCGGCCGGGCGTTGTCCGGCGGCCGGCGCCGGACACGACCCCCGGACCGGTTGAGGAACTCCCGGGCTTCGGCGCAGGATGACCGGCATGACCTCCAGCGCACGTCCGATCCTCAATCGCCGCCTCGCCGAGTTCGGGACGACGATCTTCGCCGAGATGTCCGCCCTGGCCCTGACGACCGGATCCATCAATCTAGGGCAGGGCTTCCCCGACACGGACGGCCCCGAGGAGATCCGCGAGGCCGCTGTGCGCGCCCTGCGCGACGGCCGGGGCAACCAGTACCCGCCGGGCCCTGGCGTCCCGGAGCTGCGCACCGCGATCGTGGAGCACCAGCGCCGCCGCTACGACCTGTCGTACGACCCCGACACGGAGGTGCTGGTCACGGCGGGCGCGACGGAGGCCATCGCGGCGTCGCTGCTGGCGCTCCTGGAGCCGGGTGACGAGGTCGTCGCCCTGGAGCCGTACTACGACTCGTACGCGGCCTGCATCGCGATGGCGGGCGGCAAGCGGGTGCCGGTGACGCTGCGGCCGCACGAGAGCAGCTTCCGGCTGGACCTGGACGAGCTGCGGGACGCGGTGACCGACCGCACCCGGCTGCTGCTGATCAACACCCCGCACAACCCGACCGGCACGGTCCTCACCCGCGCGGAGCTGACCGCGATCGCCGAGCTGGCGGTCGAACGGGACCTGCTCGTGGTCACCGACGAGGTGTACGAGCACCTGGTGTTCGACGAGGCCGAGCACGTGCCGCTGGCGACGTTCCCCGGTATGCGGGAGCGGACGGTCACGATCGGGTCGAGCGGCAAGACGTTCTCGTACACGGGTTGGAAGGTCGGGTGGGTCACCAGCACCGCGGAACTCGTGACCGCCGTCCGTTCCGCCAAGCAATTCCTGACGTACGTCGCCTCCGGCCCCTTCCAGCACGCCGTCGCGGAGGCCCTGCGCCTGCCGGACAGCTACTTCGAGGAGTTCCGCACCGACATGCGGGGCAAGAGGGAGCTGCTCGCGGACGGGCTGGAGCAGGCGGGCTTCAAGGTGTTCCGGCCCGCAGGCACATACTTCGTCACCACCGACATCCGCCCCCTCGGCGAGAGCGACGGCTTCGCCTTCTGCCGCGCCCTCCCCGAGCGGGCGGGTGTCGTCGCCATCCCGAACGCGGTCTTCTACGACCACAAAGAGACGGGGGCACCCTACGTCCGGTTCGCGTTCTGTAAGCGCGTCGAGGTGCTGGCGGACGCGACGGAACGGCTCCGCAAGGCATTCGCGCGCTGACCACCGTCATACGCGGCCGGTCGTCCTCGGCCTTCTCTTCGGCTCCGGTCGGCCCAGCACCTGCACCGTCTGCCGAGCCGGTGCGTACAAGGCGGACGGAGCGCTTCATGTCGGGCGCGTCTCGGTGCGTCACACGCAGGCATCCCAGAGCGGCGGCTCTGGCTGCGACATGTCGGCCAGGGGGCCCGGCGGAGCGGGGAGGCGATCCGCGGCGCCTGCCCGCCGCAGGAGCTGAGCCGCTCGCCGAGAGCGGGCTCCCCAGGACATGCCCACCACCCGCCTGGCTGTGGAGAGCGTGCCCACAGCGGTAAGCGGCACCGCCGGGCAGCCGCACGCCTTGCCGGTTCTTGCCCCATCACCGTTGCCAGCAGGGGATTTCCGTTGCGTTGCGCGTGCGGCGGGTTGCACACGCCCACCCATAGTTTTGACATGTCCACTCCGGAGCTGGTGGAGGGGACACACACCTGGCAGGGGAGCCTGTCCAGGCTCTCAGCCCTCGGACAACAGGTAGGGAGTGCCTTCACATGTCTTCATCCACACGGGTTTCTCAGAGCCGACGCCGCCTCGGAGCCCGCCTCGCCGCAGCGGCCGGCCTCGCCGCGCTCTGCATCACCGCTGCGCCGGCCACGTCGGCCTCGGCCGCCGCCACCGCTTCGGGGATGTGGCTGCAGAACGGCAGGTTCACCGACGCCGTGCTGTGCGCCTCGCCCGACAACAACGGAACCTGGATGATGTCCAAGGAGGCCGCCAAGGGCAACTTCTACTGCCGGTGGAAGCAGTTCGGCATCGACGGGCAGTTCACGCTGTACAACCTGGGCAAGGACCAGGTGATGGCCTTCCACGGTGGCAACGAGACCCCTGTGGTGATGGAGCCCGAGGGGAGCAGCGGCAGCGGCGCGCACGACGAACTCTGGTCCTGGGGAGGACAGGAGAGCGGGGACGGCTGGGATGCCGCGGCGCTGCAGTCCTACTACGACAGCGGGCAGAACGTCGACGCCAGGAGCCCCTATCTCGACCAGCGCGACAAGCCCCGCACCGACCAGGTCCGCACCCGCGGCTGGCGCCACGGCGACCAGAGAGAACTGACCTGGAAGAAGGTCACAGCGCTCTGACCTCAACCAGGTCCACGACCGGGACGCGTTCGGCCGCCACACGTCGTCCGGTACGTCGTCCTGCGGCACGGGCGTCCGAACCGCTGCAACCAGCCGCGGGTCTGACCGTCCTCCCGGCCGGGCTCCCCGCTCAGGGGTGCCCGGCCGGGGCTCTGCCGCGCTTGGGCTCCCCACTCTCACCCAAGGCGTCAGCGCCCGCTGCCTCGACACCGCCCGGCAGCGCTTCGGCAGGCAGGCCCCGATCGCCGCGGTCCCGCTGCACCTGCTCGACGCCGCATGGGCCCCACCGGCTCACAGCGTGGTCCGGGCGGCACAAGGTCATGGCACTGGTGCGGGCGAGGCGCCCGGTCCAGGTGCTGTCGAATCGGCAGAGGTGTCGGGGGTGTCCCGGTGCCGGCGGCACACGCCCCTTTCCGCGGTGACGAGCCGCTGTCGTGCTGCTGCGGCGTGGCGGTCGCCAAGCGTGTCGAAGATCTCCAGGGCCTCTCGCCAGTACGGCGCAGGGTCCTCCTCGCCCGTCGCGTCGACGGCCTGGCCGAGCAGGTCCAGGGCCTGGGCCTGACCCTTGCGGTGACCGGAGCGGCGGTGCATGGCCAGGGCCTGCCGGGCGTACTCGGCCGCGACGGCGGGTTCGCCGTGCTCAAGGCCGCCGCGGGCCAGGACGGTCAGTGCCTCGCCTTCCACCAGGACGTACTCCGTGCGGCGGGCGATGCCCAGCGCTGTGGCCACCTGTTCGCGGTCCAGGGGACGCCGGCCGGACGCCAGCCCGATCAGGGAGCGCGCCTCCAGGTCATGCGCGCCGCGCTCACGGGCCAGCTTCAGCGCCTCCCACCACGCCTCGGAGGCTTCGCCGTACCGGCCGAGGGCGAGCAGTGCACTGCCGAGGGTGAGACGGGCGGCAGCCCGGAAATAGTCGTCGACGTCCTGGTCGCTGAGGACGGTGGCGGTCCGTGCCAGTTCCAGGGCGCGGACGAGGTCGCCCGCGTCCCTGCGGGAGGAGGCCGTCAGCCGCAGCACGTACGCCTCGCCTCCCAGATCGCCGCACTCCCGGGCCATCACCAGAGCCGCCTGAAGGTGGCGCGCCGCCTCCGCCGTGTCGCCGAGCAGGTGCCGGGTACGACCGAGGTCGGCCAGCCTGCGTATCCGGTTGTGCTGATTGTCCAGGGCGGCCGGAAGGCGCTCCGCCCGAACGAGGCAGTCGAGCGACTCGGACAGGCGGCCCAGGTCACGCAGTACGTGGGCCAGGTTGCCGAGGACGACAGGGTGCCCGTCCGACAGGCCGCCCCGCTGGTCGAGTTCCGCGGCCCGCTCCAGGTGCTCCGCGCTGCGCCGCAGCCGGCCGCTGAGCCGGGTGACCATGCTGAGGTTGGTGTGCGCGATGGCGGCGCCCTCCAGCCAGCCGACGGCCTCGGCGAGGGCGAGCAGCCGCTCGAAGTGGGTGATCGCGGTGCCGACGCGGCCCTGCTGCACGTGCGCGTGGCCGAGTAAGTGGTGCATGGCGGCCTCGGCGAGAGGCTCTCCGGCGGCGCAGGCAGCGGCCAGAGCGGCCTGGCCGAGGGCCGTCCAGTCCACAGTGTGCTTGCGGATCCAGGCATAGCCGCGCAGGGCGTTGGCGAGCAGCCAGGCCGCCGGATGGCCCTCGGCGGCGGCCCGGTGAACGGCCGCCGCCAGGTTGGGCAGTTCGGCATCCAGCCAGCGCATCGCCGCTGCGGCGTCAGTGATCTCCGGCAGTGCCGCATCGCTCCGGGCAGCGTCCTCGTCACCGGGCAGGCGCTGTTTCATCCCGGGGTAGAGCAGGAGCGCGCAGCGATCCACCGCGGCCAGCAGCCAGGTGTAGAGGGCATCCGAGGCGGATCGGCGGGAGGTGTCGGTCTCCTCCAGGCGGAGCCGTTCGGCGGCGTACAGTGCCACAAGGTCGTGGAAGCGGTAGCGTCCGGGCCGGTGCTCGCGGAGCAGGTGGGCGGCGGTGAGCCGCTCCACCAGCCGGGCGGCGTCCTCGATCGTGGTGCCCGTGACGACGGCGGCGGCCTGAAGGCCCGTTTCCGGGCCGGGCAGCAGGGCCAGCAAGCGGAACACCCGCCGGACCGGGGCGTCGAGAGCGTGGTAGGAGAGACTGAAGGCAGTCCGTACGGCGGTGGTCTGGTCGCCGGTGACGGACAGGGCGGTCAGCCGGTCGCCCTCGCGCAGCTCGTCGGCCTGGTCGCGCAGAGTACGCCAGGGGGTGTGGTCGAGGTTGGCGGCCGAGATCCGCAGGGCCAGGGGGAGGTGGCCGCAGGCGTGAGCGAGGTCCGCCGCAGCCTGCGGGTCCGCGTCGACCCGGCTCTCGCCCAGCGTGCGGCGCAGCAGCAGCCTGGACTCCTCGGGAGCCAGTACGTCCACCCCGATACGTCGGGCCCCGTCACGGGCGGCCAACCCGGTCAGCCGGTCACGGCTGGTGACCAGCACCACGCAGCCGGGCCCGCCGGGCAGCAACGGCCGGACCTGCTCCGGGTCCACGGCGTTGTCCAGCACGACAAGCATCCGCCGTCCGGCGGACAGTGTGCGGTACAGGTCGGCAGCAGCCTCGGGCGTCCCGGGAATGCGCTCCGCTGCCACGCCCAGCGCCAGCAGGAACCGGGCCAGCGCCTCGACCGGACGCACCGGAGCCTGCGCCGAGTGACCTCGCAGGTCCACGAACAGCTCGCCGTCCGGGAAGCGATCGCGTACCCGGTGCGCCCAGTGCACCGCCAGGGCGGTCTTGCCCACGCCACCGGTACCGGTGATCGCCGCCAGCACCGTCCCCTGCGTCCGGTGATGGCCGTCCCTCGTCGTCGGGTCGGGAAGCAGGGCGTCCAACTGCCGCAACTGCTCATCCCGGCCGGTGAAGCCGAGCGTCGGCCCGGGAAGCTGCGCCGGGACCGGCCTGTCGGCAGCGGGAGGTGACACCCGCCCGGGTAAGGCGGGTAGCGCGGGTGGCTTCGGGGGTATCTCTCCGCGGAGTACCCGCAGATGCGCGGCGCGCAGTGCAGCAGAGGGCTGAAGACCCAATTCGGCGTCGAGCCGCCTGCTGATCCGTGTGAAGACGTCGAGCGCAGCCGCCTGCTGCCCGCGCGAGGCCAGGGCCAGCATCAGCCGGCCGGCGAGCTCTTCGTGCAGTGGCTCTCGCGTACTGAGCTCACGCAGGTCGGCGACCACTTCCTCCGCGCTGCCGAGCACGAGCGCCAGGTCCGCCCGGGCCACAGCCGCCGCGACCTGACGACCGCCGATCGCAACCGCCGTCGGATGTGCCCGGATCCGCTCGCCGCCATCGGCCAACACCGGTCCTCGCCAGCACCCCAGCGCTCGGCCGTACGCCTCAAGCGCGGCGGCACGGTCGCCACCGGTCTCGGCACGCCGGGCCTGGCCGAGCAACTCGTCGAAGGCGGCCACATCGGACTCTTCGGCCGACAGATCGGCCCAATACCCGCCTTTGGTCGCCCGCAGCACGCGCCCCTCGTCGGGCCCCGGCCGGTCGGGGTCGATCAGATCACGGAGGCGTCTGACGTAGGTCTGCACCAACTGCCGGCAGGTACGTGGCGGCTGCTCCCCCCACAGCACGTCGACAATCTCGTCGGTACCGACCACCACGCCCGGCTGCATGGCCAGCAGTCCCAGCAGGCTGCGCTGCAGCACCGAGGGGAGCTCGACGAGGCTGCCGTCGCGGTGCAGTGCCAAAGGACCGAGGACCGTCACGCGCAGTCCTGCCGTCCGAGGCGGGGACGCCGCGGCTTCGCCGGCCTCCAGCAGCCGGGTGCGCGCGGCATCGGACAGGTTCAGCGCCGCCACCAGTCGCTGGATCGAGTCGGCGTGCGGTCGGCGGATCTGGCCCTGCTCCAGGTAACGCAGGGTCCGGACGCTGACCCCCGCCCGCTCGGCCAGCGCCTGCTGGCCGAGCCCGGCCGCGAACCGGTACCCGCGCAGCAGTTCCCCCAGTGTGCCGGGCCTTGGACGCCGACTCATCGTTGCCTGCCTCCCCCTGTGTCTGGCCCCGCAGCGGGGCCAGGATAGGGTCATGGGCCGATCAAGCAGGCAGGGTGTGAGATCTCGGCGTGGCGAGCGCAAGCCATGGCGGGGAAGAGGCGCGACGTGCCGCAGACGCGGATGCGTGCGTGCGTGAACGAGGAGTCGCTTGGTTCACGGCGGCGCCCGAGCTGGTGACGGCGGTGCGGTCGGCGAAGCAGTATCTGACGTACGCCGCCTCCGGCCCGTTCCAGTACGCCGTCGCCGAGGCGCTCGCCCTTCCCGACAGCTACTTCTCCGGCTTCCGCGCGGACATGCGGGCCAAGCGGGACCTGCTGTCGAGCGGCCTGGCGGAGGCCGGGTTCAAGGTCTTCAAGCCGGCCGGCACCTACTTCGTCACCACCGACATCCGTCCCCTCGGCGAGAGAGACGGCTTCGCCTTCTGCCGCGCCCTGCCCGAGCGCGCGGGAGTCGTCGCCATCCCGGACGCGGTCTTCTACGACTACCGGGAGGCGGGCGCGCCGTTCGTGCGGTTCGCGTTCTGCAAGCAGACGGAGGTACTTCAGGAGGCCGTGAAGCGCCTGAAGTCGTAGCTCAGGCCGCAGGGGCCCCACCCGCCCAGGGGAGACACCGGCGACTTGCCGACCGCGGACGGTCAGCCGGCAGGTGAGGGTCACAGCCGTGGGCAGGTGTCCGTCTCACGGCGGGCCGGCTCGACGACGCGTGACTGCCGGCCTGCCGCACCGGGCAGTGCCGGCACGGCGGGCTCGCCGAGCGGTTGATTCCGCGCCACCGTCGAGCGGGAGTCGCCGGCTGCCGTGGTGTCCTGTCCGAAGCGCACCGCATGATCGGATGACAGGTTCTTCAAAGGTTCTTCATCACCTCCGGCCTACGGTCGGCAGGCCCGCCGCGCCCGCGGTCGGGCGCGACAGGAGGCGGGAGAACCGATGAGGACGAACCGGGTGCTGATGGCCGTGGTGACGGCGTCGGTCATGGCGATCACCCTGGCCGGCTGCGGGGGCGAGGGCGACACCCCGAAGGTCCCGACGGCGGGCGGCGACAAGGCGTCCGCCAAGACGACCGCGCCGAGTGGTGGCGACGACGTGGCCGCGTATGTGAACGCCCAGCGCGAGTGGGTGAAATGTCTGCGGGAGAACGGGGTCGACGCCCCCGACCCGGACGCCAAGGGGCAGGTCGACTTCGGCGACAACGCGGCGCTGAAGAAGAACACGAAGTTCCTGGACGCCTCCGAGAAGTGCGCCTCGCTCAAGGCGGCCGTCCCCGAGAGCCTCGAGAACGCCAACCAGCCCAAGCTCACCCCCGAGCAGATCAAGGTCAAGCGTGACTACGCCGACTGCATGCAGAAGAACGGCGCCCCCGACTTTCCTGATCCCGGCCCCGACGGGACCGCGCAGGGCTCCGAGTGGAACCAGACGTCGGCGGGAGCCAAGCGTGCCACCCGTGTCTGCGCTCCGATCATCGGTGACCCGGCGGACCAGCCCGCGGGCAAGGGCTGATGATGGCGGAGACGGTTGTGCGGACCGATCACGAGCGCGGGGCGGCTCCCGTGCCGCCGCCGCGCGGTCGGCGAACGGTCCTGGTGGCGTCGGCTTTGGTCGTCGTGGCGGCAGTCGCCGTGGTCGGTGCGCTGGGCCTCGGCGGAGGCGGGTCGCAGGCGGGCTCCTCCGCCCCGCCCCGCTCACGCTCCACCGTCCCGGTCACCCGGACCACACTGACCGAACGCACCACGGTGGACGGCCAGTTGGGCTACGGCACTGAGATACCGCTGCCGGTCAAAGCGACGGGCACCGTGACCTGGCTGCCCACGGAGGGCACGACCGTGCAGCGCGGCGGCACTCTGCTGCGCGTCGACGACCGGCCGGTGGTGCTGCTGCACGGGACGCTGCCGATGTACCGGGAGCTGGGCCTGACCGCGGGCACCCAGCAGGGCACCGGGCAGGAGGCCGGGACCGAGGGGGACATCCAGGGCTCGGGTGACCAGGGCCGCACGGACGAGACCTCCGGGGCTCCGGACCCCTCCGGATCGCCGACGCCAGGTGGCGCCGGGGCCGGGGCCGGGGCCGGAGGGACAGGGGGCACTCTGCGCGGGATGGACGTCCTGCAGTTCGAGAGCAATCTCGCCGCTCTCGGCTACACCGGCTTCACAGTCGACGAGGAGTTCACCGACCTCACCGCCCGCGCGGTCAAGCGCTGGCAGAAATCCCTCGGACTCCCCCAGACCGGCACGGTCGGCATCGGGGACGTCGTCTACTCCACCGGCAAGGTACGGATCGGCCACGCGAGTGTCCGGCTCGGCTCGCCGGCCACCGATGACGTCCTCACGTACACCGGTACGTCCCGGAAGGTCGTCGTGAACGCCTCGGCGGCGGAGGACTCCTGGGCCGTGCGCGGCACCGCCGTCACGATCGCGCTGCCCGACGGGAAATCGGTGAAGGGCGAGGTGGCCTCGGTGGGGAAGAGCGCGACCGCGCCCGAGGGGGAAGGCGGGGAGGGTGGCTCCGCGGCACCGACGGTTCCGGTGACCATCAGCATCAAGGACCAGAAATCCGTGGGCCGGCTGGAGAGCGCGCCAGTCACCGTCGAGTACGTGGGGCGGGAACGGGCGGACGTCCTCACCGTCCCGGTCGCCGCGCTGGTCGCCCTGGCCGAGGGCGGCCACGGCCTGGAGACAGCGGACGGCCGGTTCGTCGCGGTGAAGACCGGGCTCTTCGCCAACAGCCGGGTGGAAGTGAGCGGAAGCGCGGTTCGCGAGGGCATGAACGTGAGGATCCCGGAGTGAGCGGAGCATCGGCGGTCGTGGAGTTCGACGCGGTCTCCAAGACGTACCCCGGTGGTGTGGCGGCGGTACGGGACGTGAGCCTGAGCATCGGGCGCGGCGAACTCGTCGCGGTCGTCGGCCCGTCGGGCTCGGGCAAGTCCAGCATGTTGAACCTCATGGGCAGCCTCGACCGGCCCTCCGCCGGGCGGGTGCTGGTCGACGGCCACGACGTGGCGAAGCTGACGGACCGTGAGGTGTCAGCGCTGCGGGCCACCCGGATCGGCTTCGTCTTCCAGCAGTTCCATCTGGCGGTAGGGGTTCCGGTCCTGGACTCCGTGGCCGACGGGCTGCTGTACGCCGGAGTACCGCTACGCCGCCGCCGGGCCGACGCGGCGGTGGCGCTGGAACGGGTCGGCCTCAGCCACCGCGTCCACCACCTCCCACACCAGCTGTCCGGCGGCGAGCGCCAGCGGGTGGCGGTGGCCCGGGCGGTGATCGGCGAACCGGCGGTCCTGCTGGCGGACGAGCCGACCGGCAACCTGGACTCCGCTTCCGGGGAGGCCGTACTCGGTCTGCTGTGCGAGCTGAACGCCGCCGGGACCACGGTCGTGATCATCACCCACGACCGGGAGATCGCGGCCGGGCTGCCCCGCCGTATCGAGATGCGCGACGGCCGCGTGGTGGCGGACACCGCGACCGATGCCGCGCCGAACGAGGCGGTCCGATGACCGACGTCACGACGAACGGCCCGTCCATGGACGACGCCCCACCAGCCCTGCAGTCCGGCCCCCGCAGGGGCGACGGACGTGGCCGCGGACGAGCGAGCGGTGACATCGGTGGCACGGGCGGCCGACTGCGGGCCGCCCGCCTCGGTCCTCAGGACATCGTGCGGCTCGGCGGGACCGGGCTGCGGACTCGTCCCCTGCGGATCTTCCTCTCCGCGCTCGGGATCGCGATCGGCGTCGCCGCCATGATCGCGGTGGTCGGAATCTCCGGCTCCGGCCGGGCGGAGGTGGACCGCCGACTCGACGCGCTCGGCACCAACCTGCTGCGGGTCGCCCCCGGCGACTCACTCGACGGCACCGAGGCCGAGCTGCCCCACGAGGCCGTCGCGATGATCGGCCGCATCCCGCCCGTGCAGCAGGTCGCCGCCACCGGCGCCACCGGCGCACACATCTACCGCAATGAGCACATCGCCATCGGACGCACCGGCTCCCTCGAGGTCCTCGCGGCCGACACGCACCTGCTCCCGGCCGTCGGCGGCCACGTCCGCCGGGGCCGCTGGCTGGATTCCGCGACCGAGCAGTACCCGGCGGTCGTGCTCGGCTCCACGGCCGCAGGCCGGCTCGACGTGTACACACCGGGGACCCGGGTCTGGCTCGGCGACCGCTGGTTCTCCCTCGTCGGCGTCCTCGATCCCGTACCGCTCGCGCCGGAGATCGACAGCGCGGCGCTGGTCGGCTGGCCGGCGGCCCGGACGTACCTGCGCTTCGGCGGCCATCCGTCGACGGTCTACTTGCGCGCCGAGGACGGCCAGATCGCGCAGGTGCGGGCCGTGCTGCCGGCCACGGCGTACCCGGAGAAACCGGGAGAGGTCCGGATCTCCCGGCCCTCCGACGCGCTCGCCGCCCGCGAGGCCACCGAGTCGGCGCTTACCGGGCTGCTGCTCGGCCTCGGTGGCGTGGCGCTGCTCGTCGGTGGCGTCGGGGTCGGCAACACGATGGTCATCTCGGTCATGGAGCGGCGCCCCGAGATCGGCCTGCGCCGGGCGCTGGGGGCGACCCGCGGCCAGATCCGGACCCAGTTCGTGACGGAGTCGCTGCTGCTGTCGCTCATCGGCGGCCTCGGCGGGACGGTGCTGGGGACGGCGATCACGGCGGCCTACGCCCTCAGCCGCGACTGGCCGACGGTCGTCCCGGTGTGGGCGAGTGCGGCGGGGATCGGCTGCACCCTGGTCATCGGCATGATCGCCGGACTGTATCCGGCGGTACGGGCGAGCCGCCTGCCACCGACGGAGGCCCTGTCCGGCTCCTGAGCGGCCCGTCCGTGTCAAGGGCGGCCTCGGTGAGACCGCCCTTGACGCACCGTCAGTCCTGCTTGCCCAGCACTCCTGCGGGAGTGCCGGCGAGCGTACTAGGTCAATTACTGCCCACGAGAGACCGAAAATACCGGGAGAGGAAATGCGCCACTCCACAGTCCTTTCTGCCGGAAGCGCCCCCTTGACGAGCATCCGAGTCCCGTTGAGCACACACGTCCTGGCATATGGGCGGGGTGGCACGCGATGAGCTTCCGGCTCCGGGTACTCGGCCTGTTGATGCTGGTCGCGATGGCCGCCACCGCCGCCACCGCCTGGTTGACCCTGCGTCAGGCGAACCTCCAGGTCCAGGAGAGTGTCACCGCGGGACGGCAGGAGGTCTCCCGGATCACCGGCGACCTCCGCGCGTACGGGTTCGCGCACGGCACCTGGGAGGGCCTCTCGCCGACGGTGAGCCGCCTGGCCAAGGACACCGGCCAGCGCATCCGGGTCGCCACCGAGAACGACGTCCTGCTCGCCGATTCCGACGCGCTCGAGGGCCGTGCCCCCCGCCCGGTGAGCAGCCAGCCGCCCGTGCTGGTCGATCCGCGTCCCCTCCTGCGGATCCCCGCGGGACAGCTACCGCGGACCTCGATGAAGCTGACGGCGACCGCGATCGCCCAGTACCGGGCCGAAGCGGCGTACGCGGCCTGTCTGACCCGGGCGGGGGCCGAGGTGACGGCCCGGCCGGACGACACCGGCGTACCCCGGATCAGCACAGACCGCCGGCCGGAACAGTGCAAGGAGCCGAAAGGCGAACCGGACCCGCAGACTCCGCAGGACCTCGAGGTGATCCGGACATGCGAGTCGGAGCAGCAGTTCATCACCTGCCTGCAGCGGGTGTTCAACGAGCGCGTGGGCTCCGCCGCGCCGCCACGCCTGGTGATCCGTCTCGGCGTCCGGGACGAGTCCCCGCCCACCCTGGCCGCGGCACCCACGATGGCCGTCGCAGGCGGCGTCGCCCTCGCCGCCGTGCTCGGCGCCCTGCTCCTGAGCCGGGCGGTGCTGCGCCCGGTCCGTGCCATGACCCTGGCCGCCGCGGGGCTGGGCGAGGGAGACCTGGGACGGCGGGTCCCCGTCTCCGGCCGGGACGAGATCGCCCAACTCGGCCGTGCCTTCAACCGGATG
Source organism: Streptomyces sp. NPDC043427 (assembly GCF_056436655.1). Taxonomy (NCBI): domain Bacteria; kingdom Bacillati; phylum Actinomycetota; class Actinomycetes; order Kitasatosporales; family Streptomycetaceae; genus Streptomyces; species Streptomyces sp. NPDC043427. The sequence goes on from NZ_JBWKCC010000016.1 coordinate 21,640, forward strand.
GCGGAGTCCATACAGGCCGGCGAGGAACGCCAGCGCCGCCTCACCGGTGACATCGCCCACGAGCTGCGCACCCCGCTGGCCAATCTGCGCGGCTATCTGGAGGCCCTGCGGGACGGGGTCGTCGAGCCGACCCCCGAGCTGCTCGATTCCCTCCACGAGGAGGCACTGCTGCAGCAGCGGATCGTCGACGACCTCCAGGATCTCGCGCTGGCCGAGGCCGGTGCACTCACCTACCACCGGGTGCGCGTCGACCTGCGCGAGCTCCTCGAAGCCGCCGCCACGGCTCACCGTGCCCAGGCCGACGCGGCAGGAGTCGCTCTGCGGCTGGAGGCGCCGCGAGCTGTGGACGTCATCGCCGACGCCGACCGACTGCGCCAGGTCGTCGGCAATCTGGTCGGCAACGCGCTGAGGGCCACGGCACCGGGCGGCACGGTGACACTGGCCCTGGACCGGCACGGCGATCTCGCGTTCCTTCAGGTGCGGGACACCGGAAAGGGAATACCCGCCAAGGACCTGCCGCATGTCTTCGACCGCTTCTGGCGGGCGGACGCGGCACGGGGCCGCGCCACCGGAGGAAGTGGCCTGGGGCTGTCCATCGCCCGCCAGATCGTGACCGACCACCAGGGGACGATCGCCGTGGAGAGCACCGTAGGCGTCGGCACGGCCTTCACCGTCACGCTCGCCACGATCCCGCCGTCGCCGGCCGACGCCGGCTGATCGACCGCGGTCAGGACCCCGCGAGCGCTTGGGTGGGCGCCGACCCGTCCACCAGGCGGTACCCCCGGCCGTACACGGTCTCCAGATGGCGCGGCCGGGCGGGGTCGTCCCCCAGCTTCCGGCGCAGGTTGCGCACATGGGCGTCCACCGTGCGCTCGAGTACGTCGCTGTCGAAGCCGAAGGCGCGCTCGATGATCTGGGCCCGGGTGAACACCCGCCCCGGCTCGCGGGCCAAAGCCTCCAGGATCGAGAACTCCTTGGAGGTCAGCGCCACCGGACGGCCTGCCACCCGGACCTCGAAGCGGGCGGTGTCCAGTTCGACCGCGCCGACCCGCAGCACCTCGCTCCCGGCCGCGCCGCCTTTCCTGGAGCGCCGCAGCAGCGCCCGTACCCGCGCGGTGAGTTCGCGGGGACTGTACGGCTTGGTGAGGTAGTCGTCGGCCCCCAGGTCGAGGCCGAGGAGCATGTCCTCCTCGGTGCTGCGCGCGGTCAGCAGCAGAATCGGTACCTCGTAGGCCTCGGCACGCAGAATGCGGCATACGTCGAGTCCGTCGACGAGCGGCAGCATCACATCGAGAACGATGAGATCCAGCCCCGTCGAACGCGCCCGTTCCAGCGCTGCCCGGCCGTCGGCCACGACCTGCACCGCGTTGCCTTCCCGCTCCAGATAAATCCGGATGAGACGAGACTGTTTTTCGTCATCTTCGGCGACCAGGATGCGCGCGCTCAACGATTCTCCTCAGCGAGGCCTGCACGATTCCAGCACCGTAATATCAACGCGCCTCCGGAATTCCCGCCTCCGGAATTCCCGGGCTGACATAGCCGACTACCAGTCCGGCACCCCGACGGCCCTTGCGTGACTCGGGCCGTCTGCCGGTCATGGCGGCCAGGTGCGCTCATATGCGGTCGCGTCGTACCGCATATGCTGCGGGGCCGCCTTTGTCCACCGCCCGGTGGATCGCTTCACGGTGTGCGTCCAGGCGTTCGACCATCTGGACACTGCGTAGCTGCTGGTTGTCGAGGTAGAACAGCACCGCCTCGCGTTCAAGGACCGGCCGGATTTCCAGGTCCCGGCTCTTGATCCGGCCGTCTTTCGAGAGCGGAACCCATGAGCTGGTCGAGACCGTGAGCGATCCACTCCTCGTCGGCCACGTCCTGTCCGTCGTCGGAAAAGGCGTCCCCGATGCGGTGAACGGTCCAGCCGCACGCCCTCAGCCTTCCGCGACTCGGCGCCCGAGGTTGCGGTCGAGGAAGAACTCAGGCGGCAAGGCGCACCACTGCCCGGCACAACGCGTCGACCTGCTCGGGCGTCATGTCGAAGTCGTACGCGATGTCCTCGACGCTCTCTCCGGCCTCCCACAGGTCGGTGATGGCGTTGACCGCGACGCGATTGGCGGCCACGACCGGCCTGCCGTGCCCGAATCTCGGGTCGATCACTACGGGGACGGAGTCCGGGTACTGCCTGAGCCGCAGGCTGGAGGGAAAGTCGTCGTCGGGCTCCCAGTTCAGGTAGCGGAGGTAGCCGGAGACCACCTCATGAATGGGGGCCTGACCGTCCCGGGCCCTGCGGAGATCCCCGAGACCATGCTCGACGAAGATGTCCACACCATCCGTCGCGATCCGCCTCGACACAAGGCCGTAGGGCGTGGCGAAGGCGTCCCGTACGGCGGCGGCTGCCTCCCTGATCTCGCTCATACGGAGCCCCAGGGCGCGCAGGGAACGAAGGACGTGCGCCTCGGCCACCGCGATGAACGGCACCGAGGGCTGCCCCTTACGCAGCGGATCCACCTGGTGGACCAGCGGCGCCCCGGCGGCCCTGCCCTTCAGCCACGACGCGAGCGTCGACTGCGGAATCTCCAGGTAGGAGGCCGTTTCCGTGGGAGTCAGAAGTCCGTCCCCGAACCTGTCGACCATGCCCCGCCTCCTCTTGGTGCCAGGTTTCGCATCGTCGCACATCAAGACTCCCACCCGAGGTCCGGCCGCACACCCGCCCACCGGCTCAGCCGGCCGCGCGGAGTCGGTCCCGCGAGCGGCAGTCACGGCAACGGCCGGGGTGCGCCGCGCGGAACCCCCGGTCGCAGCCGTCGCAGTTGCGCATGGGTGCGACCGCCGGACGGGCTGGGGGTTCTGCGCTTCTGGCCGGTGCTCGCAGAGGAGTCTCCTTGAGCCGGTAGGCGAGGACGGCCGCGGGACGGGCGCGGAAGTGGTCGGGGAGGCGCGCGGTCAAGGACTCGGTGATCTGATGGGCTCCGACGCCCGCCGCGAGCCACTCGGCGACGGCTGGTGCCAGGCGGGCGGCCTCCTGGCCGGACAGGATCAGCCGCGGATCCACCCTGCGCAGGGCGGTGAGTACGGCGACCGCTTGGGGGTCGGCTTCAGCGAGGGGGGCCGGGGTCTCCGCCTCCGTCTTCGCCTTCGCCTTCGCCGGCGCCTGCGTTGGCACTGTGGCGGCGCGCTGCTTCCGGGGGCGGCGCGACTTCGGCGGTCCCGCAGGACCGTCCGGGTCCGGGGCGCCGCCGGGGACGTCGTAGAAGTATGTCCGGGTGCGGATCTGCCCGGCGGGCAGGCGCTCGCGGCGGCGTTCCAAGTACCCGGCGGCTTCGAGTTCCCTGAGCGCTCGCGAGATGAGGATCTCGCCCTCGCTGAAGTGCTCGCAGAGGGCGGTGATGGTCACGGGGGAGCCGTCGGGCAGGGAGGAGATGTACGCCGCGACGCCGACGGTGACCGCGCTGCCGCGTCGCTGGGCGAGGGCGTTGGAGATCACGGTGAAGTCGGCCGTCAGCCGGGTGCGTACGTGGATCACACCGGAGGTCGGAGCTCCGGCGTCGGCGCGCAGGCGCGCGTTAGACTGCGGGTCAGCCATCGGGAAGGTGCTTTCTTCCTGATCGGTGAGGCCCTCGTTCGGGATGCCAGTCCCGGCCGGGGGCCGTATCTGTTTGCGGTTGTCGCGGCGAAAGTAACCGCCCGGATCACGCGCCTGCAAGCCGGTCACTCGGACGGGTGACGCGGGCTTCGCGGACGGGGAGGGTGGGTGGGCGGGAAGTTCTTTCCCCCGGTTCTTTCAGGAGGTCAGTGGCCTGCCGGACCCTCGCGGGCAAGGGCCCGGTGAGCCCGGGAGACCTGGAAACCGGAGGGCGGCGTCAGGCCTTCAACTCGCCTATGAAGGCCGCCCAGGAGGCGGCTTCGAAGCACAGCGCCGGACCGTGCGGGACCTTGCTGTCACGGACGGGGACGACGGCCCGGAACCCGTCGGCCACCTCCACGCAGTCGCCCCCCGCCTGATTGCTGTAGCTGCTCCTGCGCCACACGACGCCGTTCAGATCGGGACGGGAGATTCGCGCCACGGTAGTTGCCCTCCATCGTGGACTGGATCATGTCGAGTGACATGAGCGGGGGCAGCGCAGCCGCCCGCAGTCGATCGTAAATCACCTTGTAGCGACTGACGTTGGCTGGTTCCTCGATGAGTTGGCCGTAGTCCGAACCCTCTGTGTAAGCCACTTCTGAGCCGTCCGGCAGGGTCAGGGTCGTCAAGGAGCCGCCCATGGCCTCATGCCCGCCTTGGTCGAACGGCAGTACCTGCACGGTGATGTGACGCTCCGCGGCAGCGTCGAGCAGCCGCGCCAACTGCTTTCGCATCACGGCATGGCCGCCGATGGGCCGCCTCAGTACCGCCTCATCCAGAATCACCCACAACTCCGGCCGGTCAGGCGAGGAGAGCCGTTCCTGCCGTCCCATACGGGCTGCGACGCGCTCCTCCAACTGCTCTTCGCCGTCCAGCAGAGCGTCCAGGCTGAGAACGGCATGTGCGTAGTCCTCCGTCTGCAACAGACCCGGCACCACATGAGCCGCGTACTGCCTGATGACCACCGCCCGCGCCGAGTACTCCATGAACCTGCGCGACCAGTCCGGAAACGCCTCCCGGTACACGTACGGCCACAGCTCCACGAGTAGATCGTCCGCACCGAGGGCCGCGTCCAGCGCACGCGCCAACTCCAGCGTCGGCTTCGCCCCGGACGCCCGCTCGATCTGCGTGATGCGCGTACTCACCACGTGTGTCCTGGCGCCGAGTTCGGCTTGGGTCAGTCCGGCCGCCGTACGGAGCCTGCGCACCCGCGAGCCGAACAGCGCCGCCATCGACGTGCTGGGGTCAATTCCGTTGGCCAAAGCGTCACTTCCGTTCCTTACCGACCGAGATGTAAGGCTGTTGCACCTGTCGAGCGTAGGGCGACCAGACGATTCTTGAGCACGGAACGTGACGACTTGTGTACGTCACGGCATGACGCAAGCTCGACAGAAGGCAAGGACGACAAGCCGTGCTGACAGGAACGACCACCCCGGGAGACGAACTCCACCCCTTCACGGAGCAGTTCGTCTCCTCACCCCGAGGTGCGCAGCTCGCCCGGCGGCTCGCCGTCCGGCATATGGGGGAGTGGGGGTACCCACCGGCGTCGGACGCCTCGTGCACCGTCGCCCTGGTCGTCGGCGAACTCGCCGCGAACGCCGTACAGCACGGCCGGCTCCCCGGACGCGACTTCGGTCTCCGGCTCGCTCTCGACTCGGCCGTGGGCCTGGTTCGCATCGAGGTCGCGGATGCCGCCTCCGCGAAGCGGCCGCCCGCGGTCCCGCCCTCGTCGTTCCCCGAGGGCGAGTCGGGTCGCGGCCTGCTCCTGGTGGACGCCCTGGCCGTGCGCTGGGGATCGGCGCCTCGTCGCCCGGTGGGCAAGACGGTATGGGCGGAGGTGTCCGTCGGGTCCGCCGACCGAGTTGGTGAGACCACTTCGGGAGCGCCGGCGGGGTGAGAGTGGGGGGCGGGACGTCCGATGGGAGGGTATTCGTGCCGCCCCGTGGGTAGGCTCCGCTGTCATGGAGCATGAGGTGTTCGTTCCGGTTCCGGCCGAGCGACTGCGGGTGGCGCTCGCCGACCCCGCGCAGGTGGCCCGGGCGCTCCCCGGCCTCCAGCAGGACGCCGGGAGCGAGCCCGTCGCCGGGCGACTGAAGCTCCGCGTCGGCGGCCACACCATCACCTACCGCGGCACGGCCCGCGTCTCTCCCAGGGACGACGACACGTACGCCGTCGAGGCCGAGGCCACGGAGGTCCGCGGCCACGGCACAGTCAAGCTGACGCTGACCCTGCGCCTGGCGGAGGCGGACGCCGGCTCCACCCTCACCTTCGCCGGTACGGCCTCCGCGGACGGCCGCATCACCGAGCAGCCCGCGGAGGTGGTGGACGCGGCGGTGACCCGGCTGCTGAGCCGCTTCGCGGAGAACCTGGGGGAGGGGGAGCCTCCGGCGGAAGGGACCGCCCGGGGGGAGCGAACCGCCCAGGCTGACGTGGACGCCGGTTCCGGGACGGTGGAGAGTGCGGCCGCCGAGGATTTCGAGCCTGCCGCGACCGGGGACTTCGAGGCCGCGCCGGACGCGGAGGACGCCCCGGCTCCCGAGCCGCCCGAGGCAGAGGCCGGTGCAGAGGCCGGCGCGGAGGCCGCCGAGGCCGCCGAGGCCGAGCCCCCCGACGGCTTCGAGGAAGTCGGTGAACCGCCGGCCGAGGCGGCGCATGCGCGGCGGACGATGATCGGGCGGAGCGCGGAGGAAGTGGATCACGCGCCGCCGCGGGGGCGGTACGCACCGGTGCCCGCGCCCCAGGCCGTTTCCCAGAACCAGGCGCTGCGGTGGGCCGTGCCCGCGGCCGCGTTCGCGGTGGCGTCGGCGATCGTCGTGGGACGAGCCCTGCGCAAGCGCCGCTGACGCCCGGCCTGCCGTGGGCCGTGGCGCCGATGCCCGCTTGATCGGACCAGTAGGGTCGCTCTCGTGAGTAGTGAAGACATCACGCTGACCGCGGGTGACGCGGAGGTGACCGTGCAGCCGGGGAACGGCGGACGGGTCGGAGGAGTGAGCGTCGGGGGTGTCGAGCTGCTGCGGCAGGGGGAGCGGTTCGGGTGCTTCCCGATGGTTCCCTGGTGCGGGCGGATCAGGGAGGGGCGGTTCCGGGACGGAGCCGTCGTGCACCAGATGCCGCTGAACTCGCCGCCGCACGCCATCCACGGCACCGTCCGCGACGGCGCCTGGAAGGTCGCCCGCGTCACGGCCGACGAGGCGGTCCTCACCTACGACCTGGTGGAGCCCTGGCCCTACACAGGGCGGGTCACGCAGATGGTGGCCCTCACCGGGGACGCGCTTACGCTCACCATGTCCGTGGAGACGTACGACTCCTCGTTCCCGGCGCAGATCGGCTGGCATCCGTGGTTCCGGCGGAACGTGGGAGGGGAGGACGTGCGCATCGATTTCCACGCCGCCTGGCAGGAGCAGCGCGGGGACGATCACCTGCCGACCGGGGACCGTGTCGAGCCGAAGCCGGGGCCGTGGGACGACTGCTTCGGGATGCCGGGCGGCGTCGACGTCACCCTCACCTGGCCGGGGCAGCTGGAGCTGAAGGTGACCAGCCCCGAGGAGTGGGTCGTCGTCTACGACGAGCAGGAGGCCGCGGTGTGCGTGGAGCCGCAGACCGGTCCGCCCAACGGGCTGAACACACTGCCCCGTCTGGTCACCCCGCTGGAGCCGCTGGAGGCCACGACCACATGGTCCTGGCGCCGCCTCTAAGCTGTTCGGCATGACGGACGTACGTGGCGCGCTGCTGCAGCAGATCAAGGACAAGGCCGTGGTGCACGGCAAGGTGACCCTCTCGTCGGGTCTCGAGGCCGACTACTACGTCGACCTGCGCCGCATCACCCTCGACGGTGCGGCCGCCCCGCTGGTCGGGCAGGTGCTCCTGGACCTGACCGCCGACCTCGACTTCGACGCGGTGGGCGGCCTGACCATGGGCGCCGACCCGGTCGCCGCCGCCATGCTGCACGCGGCCGCCGCGCGCGGGCGGAAGCTGGACGCCTTCGTCGTACGCAAGGCGGCCAAGGCGCACGGCCTGCAGCGGCGGGTCGAAGGGCCGGACATCGCCGGCCGCCGCGTCCTCGTCGTCGAGGACACCTCCACCACCGGAGGCTCCCCGCTCACCGCCGTCGAGGCCGTGCGCGAGGCAGGCGCGGAGGTCGTCGGCGTCGCGACGATCGTCGACCGGGCGACCGGTGCCGCCGAGAAGATCGAGGCGGGAGCGGGGGTGCCGTACCTGTACGCGTACGACAAGGACGAGCTGGGACTCGACTGACCGGGCGGCCGAAACCACGACTGACCGGCGCATTGAGCATCGCCCCATGTCTGGAAAGATGGGGACGACGATGACGTCGCCCCCAAGGTCTAGGTCAGGGCCGTAAACACGCAGAACGCCAACCCGCACACTCAAGGAGCGGACGTATGCCCATCGCAACCCCCGAGGTCTACAACGAGATGCTCGATCGGGCGAAGGCAGGCAAGTTCGCCTACCCGGCCATCAACGTCACCTCGACCCAGACTCTGCACGCGGCTCTGCGCGGCTTCGCGGAGGCGGAGAGCGACGGCATCGTCCAGATCTCCACGGGCGGCGCCGAGTTCCTGGGCGGCCAGTACAGCAAGGACATGGTGACCGGCTCCGTCGCCCTGGCGGAGTTCGCGCACATCGTCGCCGAGAAGTACCCCGTCAACATCGCCCTGCACACGGACCACTGCCCCAAGGACAAGCTCGACGGGTACGTGCGTCCGCTGCTCGCGGTCTCCGAGGAACGCGTCAAGGCCGGCCGCAACCCGCTGTTCCAGTCCCACATGTGGGATGGCTCCGCCGAGACCCTCGCGGACAACCTGTCCATCGCGCAGGAGCTCCTGGAGCGCGCCCGCGCCGCGAAGATCATCCTCGAGGTGGAGATCACCCCGACCGGTGGCGAGGAGGACGGCGTCTCCCACGAGATCAACGACTCCCTCTACACCACGGCCGACGACGCGATCCGTACGGCCGAGGCGCTCGGCCTCGGCGACCGGGGCCGCTACCTCCTGGCCGCGTCCTTCGGCAACGTGCACGGTGTGTACAAGCCGGGCAACGTCGTCCTCCGCCCCGACCTGCTGAAGGAGCTGAACGACGGCGTCGCCGCCAAGTTCGGCCTGCCGGGCGGCAGCCAGCCGTTCGACTTCGTCTTCCACGGCGGCTCCGGCTCCACGGAGGACGAGATCCGCACCGCGCTGGAGAACGGCGTCGTGAAGATGAACATCGACACGGACACGCAGTACGCCTTCACGCGTCCCGTCGCCGACCACATGTTCCGCAACTACGACGGCGTCCTGAAGGTCGACGGCGAGGTCGGCTCCAAGAAGACCTACGACCCGCGCACCTGGGGCAAGCTGGCCGAGGGCTCGATGGCCGCCCGGGTCGTCGAGGCCACGCAGAACCTGCGCTCGGCGGGTACGAAGATCAAGTAAACCCCGCGCGGTATCCCTTCGGGAAACTCGCGAGCCCGGTGCCTGCCCACGGCGCCGGGCTCGCTGTATACCTGGGGGATGCCCGATGTCAGGCTGGCCTCGCCCCAGGGCAAGTGGATCCTGTTCACCACGATCCTCGGCTCCAGCATGGCCCTGCTGGACTCGACCGTCGTCAACGTCGCCCTGCCCCGGATGGGCCGCGACCTCGGCGCCGACCTCGCGTCCCTCCAGTGGACCGTCAACGCCTACATGGTCACGCTGGCCGGGCTGATCCTCCTCGGCGGCTCGCTCGGCGACCGGTACGGCAGGCGCCGGATCTTCGTCATCGGGGTGGTGTGGTTCGCCGTCGCCTCCCTGCTGTGCGGGATCGCCCCGAACGCCGGGGTGCTCATCGCGGCCCGGGCACTGCAGGGCGTCGGGGGCGCGCTGCTCACGCCGGGCTCCCTCGCCCTCATCCAGGCCACCTTCCATGCCGAGGACCGGGGGCGGGCCGTCGGCCTGTGGTCCGGGTTCGGCGGGGTCGGGGCGGCCGTCGGGCCGTTCCTGGGCGGGTGGCTGGTGGACGGGCCGGGCTGGCGCTGGGTGTTCCTGATCAACGTGCCGCTGGCGCTGGTGTGCGCCCCGGTCGCCGTACGCCATGTGCCCGAGTCCAGGGACGAGCGGGCGCACGGGCACTTCGACGTGCTCGGTGCCGCGCTGGGCGCGCTCGCCCTCGCCCTGCTCACCTACGCCCTGATCGAGGCCCGCGAGGGCACCCTCGCCGTCGCCGTCAGCGGCGTCGCCGGGCTGGCCGCCGCGGTCGCCTTCGTGGTGGTCGAGCGGCGCAGCCCCGATCCGATGATGCCGCTCGGCATCTTCGCGTCCCGGCAGTTCAGCGCGGTCAACCTGGTCACCCTGTGCGTGTACGCGGCGTTCGGCGGCTTCTTCTTCCTCGCCGCGCTGCAACTCCAGGTCGTGGCCGGTTACTCGGCGCTCGGCGCCGGTACCGCACTGCTGCCGATCACCGTGCTGATGCTGCTGTTCTCCGCCCGCTCCGGAGCCCTCGGCGAGCGGATCGGGCCGCGGGCGCCGCTCACGGTGGGGCCGCTGGTAGCCGCGGTGGGGATCCTGCTGATGCTGCGGGTCGGGCCCGGTGCCTCGTACGCCACCGATGTGCTGCCCGCGCTGGTGGTCCTCGGCCTCGGCATGGTCACGCTGGTCGCGCCGCTGACCGCGACGGTGCTGGCGTCCGTGGACGTCACCCGCGCGGGGCTGGCGAGCGGGGTCAACAACGCGGCGGCGCGGGCGGCCGGGCTGGTCGCCGTGGCGGCGCTGCCGTTGCTGGCGGGGATGGGGGAGGAGGCGTATCGGTCGCCGGAGGCGTTCGATGATGCGTTCGGGCGGGCGATGGTGTGGTGTGCGGGGGCGTTGGTCGTGGGCGCGGTGGTCGCCTTCTCGACGGTACGGCGCCCGCCGCCGGACTGCCGGCGTCCTGAGTGCAGGACGCATGGCTCTGTGACGGCGCCGCCGCTGGAGGGGCGGGTCACTCCGGCGCGGCGCCTGGAGTGACCACTGTGCCTTCTCGTCTGCGTGGTTGCCGATCGTCGGCGGCTGCGGGTGTTCGATGGCTGGTCGCGGCCACGCGGCGGAGCCGCATGTGACACAGCCCCGCGCCCCTCAGGGGGTTGCAGGTGGCCTGCGCTACTGCTTCAGCTCCGTGTAGGCCTCCGCGCTGCTGTCCTGGAGGAACTGCCAGCAGCGGTCGGCCTCGGGCTTTTCGTTGATGGAGTCGGCGGCGCGGGCGAGGCCGGCGAGGCAGCGGAGGAAGCCTCGGTTGGGGCGGTGGTCCCAGGGGATGGGGCCGTGGCCCTTCCAGCCGGCGCGGCGGAGCTGGTCGAGGCCGCGGTGGTAGCCGGTGCGGGCGTAGGCGTACGACTCGACCACGCGCCCCGCCTCGAAGGCGTCGTCGGCGAGCATGGCCCAGGCAAGCGAGAACTCGGGGTGGTCCGCCGCGACCTGGGCCGGGGGCAGGGACTCCTCGCCCAGCTGCCGATAGGCGTCCTCGTTCTCCGGCAGGTACGTCGGGTCGGGGCCACCGAGCAGGTTCTTGTGCGTCGTCATGAGTGCAGTCTGCCACTCTCCTTCACCCCGCCACGGTCGACCTTCACCCGGTCACGGCCGAGCGCCGCGCTGAGCAGCGCGCCCAGGACGGCCACCGCGGCGAAGGCGGTCCACAGACCGGCGGGTGAGGCGAGCAGCAGCCAGGCACCCGCGACCGGCACGGCGACGGAGGCGATGGACCAGGACGCCTGGTACACCGCCATGCAGGGGGCCTCCATGCCGGGTGCGGCGAGTTCGGCGGCGTAGGCGTCGCTGGTCGGGGCGATCACGATCTCGCCGAGGGTGTACACGGTCATCGCGACGAGCGCCACGGCGACGGCGACCGCCGGGAGCTCCCGCAGGGGGGAGATCAGCGCGAACCCCAGCCCGGCGGACGCGTACAGGGCGCCGCCCGCAGCCATCATCCGGGGCGCGCTGTGGTCCGCCGTGCGTTTCACGAGTGACTGCTGGAACAGCACGACCAGCGCGCCGTTGAGTGCCAGCACGGTGCCGGCGGCCCAGCCGGCCAGGCGGGCGTCGTCCACGAGGTAGAGGCCGGTGAACGTCGACATGACCGTGGCGCACACCGTGAAGCACGTCTTGGCCGCGGTGAGCAGCGCGAAGCCCGGCAGGCGCAGCACCTGCGAGGCACCGGCCGAGTCGGGCTGCCGGGTCCCGGAGGAGGGAGGGGCCTCCGGTGCCGCCCGCCCCCGCAGCCGTAGCAGGACGACCGTGGTGACGGCGAAGCTCGCCGCGTTGACCAGCGCGATCGCCCGCAACCCCGTCGAGCTGTGCGCCGAGGCCAGCACGCCGCCGACGAGCGAGCCGAGGCACAGGCCGACGTTGCGGGCCCAGCCCACGGTGCTGAACGCGCGCCGGGAGGCGGGCCCGCGGGCCAGGCGGGCGATGGTGGCGCCGAGCGACACCCACACCGCCTTGTCGAGTACGGCGGACAGGACGAGCGCGCCCACGGCCACGGGCGCGGGCAGCGTCACCGCGTACAGGACGAACAGCGGCGCGCGTACCGCGTTGCCGATGATGAGGGAGCGCAGGTGGCCCACGGACTGCACGAGGCGTCCGAGGGCCGCGCTCGACACGATCAACGCCAGGTTCACCACGGTGAGCGTGGTGCCGACGGACGCGACGCCGAGGTCCTGCACCCGCACGAAGTACAGCAGCGCGAAGGGCATGAACATCCCCGAGCCGACCGCGTCGACGATCATCGCCGACACGAACAGCCGGGGCAGCGGCCCGTCCGTCCGGCTCACGCGTCGGGGACCCTGGTCAGCCCCAGGAGGTCGAGCAGCCGGGAGTTGGCCTCGGCGAGCTGGGCCAGGGTCTCGCCGCGGTCCGGGCCGCTGCCCAGGACGTAGCCGGCCCGCCACCAGTTGGCGTCGACGCTCGCGAGGGTCGAGCCGGGCGGCAGCAGGCGCTCGGCGTGCGAGACGAGCGGCAGGCCCTCGCGGACCCCGGCCATCGTGGGGGCGTCGGCGACGGTTCCGGTGCCCGCGACGAACTCGACCGCCGCGACGTGCGGGGTGACGTCGGGCCGGGTGCGGGCGGGGTCCTCGTCGCCGAGCGCGACGGAGAGCGCGGCGTCGTACAGGTCGAGTCCGGTGGCGCGCAGCAGCACGTCGCTGATGAGTCCGCCGGCGGGGCGGAAGGCGATCTCGATGAGGTGCCAGCGGTCGCCGTCGCGCTTGGCCTCCAGGTGGAGCACGGCGCTGTCGATGCCGAGCGCCTTGACCACGCTGTCGACGAAGCGGGTGGCCGACGGGCCCAGTTCGCGCTGCACCGCGGGGTCGATCACGTGCCGTGTCTCCACGAAGGAGGGCGGCGTGGTGCAGGTCTTCTCTGTGACCCCGACGAACAGGGTGCGCCCGGCCGTGACCACGGCCTCCAGGGACAGCTCGGGGCCCGGCACGAAGTGCTCGGCCAGCGCCCGCGGCTGGCCGGTGGTGGACATCACGGCCGACAGGGCGCCCGGAAGGTCGGCGGGGTCCGCCACGCGCCGGATGCCGAGGCTCGCCGCGCCGTCGACGGGCTTGACGATGACCTCGCCGGACGGTGCGGAGCGCAGGAGCGCCTCGGCCTCGGCGGGGTCGGAGGTGAGGACGAAGGGCAGGTCGGCACCGGTGCCGGCGAGCCTGCGCCGTACGTCGGCCTTGTGGGCGAGGTCGTCGGCGACGGCCGCTCCGGCGCCGGGCAGGCCCCACTCCTTCGCGAGACGGGCCGCGATGCGGGTGCCCCAGTCGTTGAAGGCGAGGATGCCGTCGACCTTGCCCTCGAAGGTCTTCAGGCGGTCCAGGTCGGGGCCCGGGTCCTGGTGGTCCGTCAGTCGCCAGGCGTGGTTCTCGGTGGCCAGCCGGTCGTAGCGCGAGTAGGCGGTCTCGTCGACGAGGATCGTGTCGACGCCTCTGCGCTCGGCCGCCGCGAAGAAGCGTTCACGCAGGGGGCCGATGCCGATGATCAGGACGGTGGGGCGTGCGTTCAAGGCACTCTGCTCCTTAAGAGGTGGTTCAAGCGGTGAGCGCGGCGAACGCCGCGTCCGTGCGGCGCAGCAGCGCGGTGTGGGCGGGCGCGCCGGGCGGTACGGCGCTCAGCAGCGGCCGTGCCGTGGCGCCCCTGCGCAGCTTGGCCGTCGCGGTTCCGGTGCTGAGCAGCACACTGCGGGCTCCGGCGTCGCGGGCCAGACGGGTCAGCTGGTGGTAGGCGACGTGGAAGTACGCGCCGATCTCCTCGCTTCCGGGGCCGAGCCCGACCATGCGCAGCAGCACGTCACGGGTGCCGAGGACCGAGGTGGAGCCGGCGACGGCGGTCCCGTGCCGGTCCCGGACGAGCGTGACGCGGTACCGTGCGCCGAAGGCGTGCCGCAGGCGCTCGTTCACGCGCAGCAGCCGGGCCGGGTCGCCGGGGATGCCGTGCTTCTCGTCGGAGCACGCCTCCAGCCAGGCGACCTCCTTCTGGATCTCCTCGGTCACCTCGTCGCCCCGGTGGATCTCGGCGCTCGCACCGGCCTCGTCCAGCGACGCCAGCTCCCGGCGCAGCCTGCGCCGCCGGTCCGCCGGGAAGCCCGCGAGGTAGGCGGCCTCGTCCTCGCCGACGTCGGCGATGCGGAAGTAGTGGTCGGTGACGCCCACGCTCCAGCCGCGTTCCCGCAGGCACGGCAGCACGGGGTCGTCCTCGTCGAGGTGCAGGAAGGTGAGCAGCCGCCCCTGCGCGCGGGCGTACTCCTCCAGCGCGGTCACCAGCGCGTCCGCGTCGAACTGCGCGCCGGCCGCGGGGAAGACGGACTGTCCGTATCCGAGGGCGCAGACGTTCAGCTGACGCAGCCCCTCCGCCCTGGCCTCCTCGAGGTCGCCCTCGGGCTGGGTCACGTCACGGCCCGCGCCCGCGGTCACCTCGGTGCAGTTCATCCGGGGGAAGCCGGAGTGGTCGTCCTGGGTGCGCACCGCGCAGGCGGCCCCGGCACCGGGTATCTCCAGGAACCGCACGCCGTCCTCGGGCCAGCGGTTCGCGGCGAGCCAGGCTTGCGAGGACCTGGGGTCCGGCGGGTCGGCGTTCCAGTACTCACCGGGCAGGCTCTCCGCCGTCGCGTACTCCGTGACCGTCACATCGCCACCGCTTCCACTCCGTTGCGCACCTGCCCCCACCGCACCCTCGACTCCCGGTGGATCCGCCAGATGTTGTCCTCCGTCAGCAGACGGGAGACGACACCGGGATACGCCTCCTCGAAGAAGGAGTACGGAGGGGGCACCTCGATTCCCTGGGAACCGTAGTCGAGCCGGTCTTCCATGCCGTGCCGTCGGGTGATCTCCGTACCGGGGTGGTACGTCAGGATGTTGGGGCTGGCGAGCATGAGGTAGCCGTCGTCGATGAGGCGGCCCACCTCCTCGATGGTCTCGGCAATGCTGTCGTCGTCCTCGCCGTCGAGCCCGAAGAGGACCGAACTGCCCACCCGTATCCCGGCGTCGCGCAACAGGCCCAGCGCCAGGCGCACCCGCTCCTTCCACGGGGTGCCGCGCCGGACGTTCTTGTGGACGTGCCGCATGACCTGCTCGGACATGCTTTCGATGCCCACGTAGACGTAGGTGCAGCCCGCCTCCCGCATCGCGGCCAAGCCCGCGCGTACGAGCTCGGGCTTCGGGCCGGTGAGCACGTCGACGGTGAGCTGGGCGCCCCACTGCAGGACGGCCAGACCGCGGTCGATCTGCCGCGCCTCGGCCAGCTCGGAGCAGAACTGCCGGATGCGGGGCCAGGATCCGGACCAGAAGATCGAGTCGTCGAAGAACGCGGCCTCGGCGCCGTACTCGACGTACTCCCGCAGCCGCTCCACCATCATCGCGGTGTCGCCGGGCGTCGGGCGCCGCACCTGGCCCAGCAGGGCCGACTCCGAGCAGAACGTGCACCGCATCGGGCAGGTGCCCGAGACGAGGACATGGGCGCACCGGGCCACCGTGCCGTCGTCCCGGGTGAAGATCGGGAACCGGGAACGGATCAGGAACGGGGCGTACGGCGACGGGGACCGCTCCGCCGGGACGGGCGGGCCCTCGACCCGGAACGCCGCCCAGTCGTCGCCGTCGCCGTCTTCGTCACGGACGAGGATGCTGCCGCGCCCGTACTCCTGGCCTCCCTCGCCCGCCATCCGCTCCAGCTCGGCGGCGACCGCCCCGGCGGTGGCCGTGCGCGTCGACAGGTCCATGGCGCGGGCGACGGCCCGCAGGGTGAGGTCGAGGAGGGGACCGCCGTCGCCGCTCACCAGGACGTCGACGGGGCGAGTGGCCGCGGTGGCGGTGGAGCTGGGCGCGAGGTACACCTCGGCCGACTGCTCGTGGCGCACCGTCTCGTCGGCGTGCCGTCCGCCCATCACCACCAGGGCGCCGGGGCACTCCTCCTTGACCAGCGCGGCGATCTCCAGGGCGTAGCGGTGTGCCGGTGAGACCGCGCTGACCAGGACGACGGACGGGGCGCGCCGGCGCAGCAGACCGACGAGGTCGGCACGGGTGCGCGGGGTCCACGTCCGGGGGTCGAAGATCGTGTCGTCGGTGGTCCGCACCTCCGTCTCCAGGCGGCGGGAGACGTCCGGCCGCTCCTTCTTGCCGGGCAGGCGCGGCCAGAGCGGACACAGGTCGTTGTACACGTCGGTGGGCCCGAAGGGGTCGGTGAAGGAGGCCGTCGCCCGGGACATGGGGTAACTGAGCGCCGAATAGAGGGCCATGGGGTCGCCCGGGTAGGCGACGTCGTTGTCCTCGTCGGTGATCACCGGTGCGAGGATCCCCAGCACCCCGAACGCGCGCACCGTCCCGACGGCTTCGAACCCGGCGTCGGCCAACTCCGCCCGCAGCCGCCCGCGTCGGGCCCGCAGGGCGTGTTTCGAAAGTCCCGTCTGGCCTGCGACGCCTGGCACGGCGCCTCGCTGCGTTGTCGGGATCGTCCGCGTACGCCCAGTACGCGGACGCCCCTCCGCCTTGCGATGCACCGCACCAGACGCCGCAGGCCCCGCCCTCCGGGCGGACGACGCTACTTTCGAAACACCCCCTGGGGCGGGGTCGGTGTCGCGGCCGCCGATGTGCAGCAGGGCGGACCCGAACGTGGCTCGTACCTGAAGCTTCGTCACGATGCCGCCTCTTCCTTCCACTGGTCCGCCAGGGCGCCGATGTGCGCGGGAGTCGTGCCGCAGCAGCCGCCGACGAAGGCCGGTCCGAACGCGGCGGCCCAGCCGTACGCCAGGTCGGCGAACGCCGACGGCGACAGGGCCGGGGGGAGCGTGTGCGCGCTGTGCTCCCACTGGTCGAGGGCCGTACGGTCCTCGAGGTTCGGGTAGACGCCGACGGGCACCCCGAGGCCGGTCAGCCGCTCCAGCGCGCGCGGTACGGCGGCGAGGGGCAGGCAGTTGACGGCCACCGCGGCCGCGCCCGCGTCGACGCAGGCCCGGGCCGCCTCGTCGAGGGCGTCACCGTCGGGCAGCGTGGCCTCGTCCGTGACGACGAAGCTCACCCAGGTCCGCAGCCCGTGCCGCACCGCGGCATCCACCGCGATCACCGCCTCCCGACGTGTGCACTGCGTCTCCACGAGGACGAGGTCGGGCGCCGCGTCCGCCAGGACGCCGGCCATCCAGTCGTGCTCGCGGCGCAGCGCGTCGTCGTCCGGGGTGAGCGCCGGGGTGTAGCAGTCCTCGACGGGGGCGACCGAGGCCGCCACCAGGGCGTGCGGTGTTCCGGCGGCCGCACGGGCGCGCTCGGCGCAGGTCACGGCCCGGCGCACGTAGGCGGCCTGCTCCGCCTCGGGCACGCCCATGCGGGTCAGGGCCCGGGCGCCCACGCGAAAGGTGTTGGCGGTGACGATGTCGCTGCCGCTCTCCAGGAACTCCGCGTGCACCTTCACCAGCGCGTCCATCCCGGCCGCGTCCCGCAGCGGCGCGCTGGTGAGCCACGGTTCCAGCATGGGGATCCCGGCCGCCTGGAGACCGGTGGCGGTGCCGCCGTCGAGGATCCTGGGAAGGCGGCTCATACGGTGTCCCCGCTGCCCCACGCCAGGAACTCCTCGACCCACGCGGCGGGCATCAGGTTGATCTTCTGGTCGGCGAAGGGGCGTTGCTCGGGGGCGATCCAGTCGTCGTCGCCGCGCAGGGGAACGGAGCCGTCGGGTCTGACGATGTGCGGACCGTAGTAGAACCAGGCGATCTGCCCCACGAACTCGTTCAGAACCGCCCGGTGGATGCCGGGCGAGAACATCCGCAGATGCGCGTACGCCACGGACAGTTCACCGAGGAGGTTGAAGGGGGCGCGCATGAGGTAGTGCCCGAAGTAGTCGTGCGTGGCGCGCAGTACGTCGTTGTGGAGGGCCGGCGCCCCGTCGATGTCGATGCCCGACGGCGACAGGAGCGGGTTGTCCGGGTCCTCGTACCCCTCCGGCCCGTGTCCGTGCTCCGTGGGGAACACATACAGGTCCTCGCCGGAGTCCATGGCCAGGCACAGCTCGCGGGAGGCGGTGTAGGGCTGCCCGGAACCGCGGAAGAAGCGCACCTTCAGCCCCATGTCGGTCATGCAGGCGAGCTGGTCCTGCGCCTCCAGGGCCATGCGCAGGTACTGGCCGCGGGCGTCGGGATCGTTGGGAAGGTGCTGTTGTTCGTGAAAACGCCGGGCTATCTTCCGCACCAGGCGTTCCGGAACGGCGGACGCCCGAAAGGGAGAACGGAGCCAGTCCTCTTCCGGATCGGCGCGGCGAAGATACAGCCGAGAGACCTCGCGTACATCAACGACCATGGCTTCCATGGTTGTTGCGGCCGCGCGCGAGGGCATGCCGCAGGATCCGGTGACACCGTTTCCGGGGACGTGACGGGGGCGGGAGCGTACCGGTATCGATTCGGGAAGGCCCGGGTGGATGGTCCCTACATGCGAACAGCGATATGCGAGCGGCGGCCGTTGGTGCTCATGGGCTTGGCGCACCTGCTGAGCACCCAGTCGTCCTACGAGGTGGTGTTCACGTCGACCGACGCGCTCCCCGGGCAGGGGGACCGGGTCGACGTCCTGGTCGTGGGGGAGAGCCTCGCGGACGACGTTCCGGGGCCGTGGGCGCGGTCCGTCGACGCGGGCGACGGGCCGTGCACGGTGGTCGTACGGGCGGACGCGACGGCCGAGGAGGTGTTGCGGTCGGTGAACGAGGCCGCGGCACGCCCCTCGGCGTCGTCGGTGACGTCGTCGGTGGCATCCGCGGCGTCGGCCGCCTCCGTGGCGGAGCGCTCCGTGGCCGCCGCGCTGTCCCCGCGGGAACAGGAGGTGCTGCGTTTCATCGCGCTGGGCATGACCCACGGGCAGGTGGCGCGCCGGATCGGCATCAGTCACCACACCGTCGACACCTACGTCAAGCGGGTCCGGTCGAAGTTCAGCGTGGGAAACAAGGCCGAGCTGACACGTATCGCACTGGGCTTGATGCCCATGTGAACGGCCCCCGCAACCCTGTGAATTTCGCCGTACCATTCGCCCCGCAAACCTCTTATGATCGCGAGGCGAGGCCCCACCCGGGCCTTCTGCAAGGCCCTCACCTGGGCCTGCTGGATGACGGGGGGACAGGGCATCCATGTCCGAACAGGGAGACGGAGCACTACGGTTCAACATCCTCGGACCGCTCGAAGGCTGGTCCGGGTCGACGCGACTGCGCCTGGGCGGAGCGATCCAGGAACGAGTTCTGACGACCCTGCTGCTCGAACCGGGCAGGGTGGTGCCGGTGGCGCGCCTGGTGCAGGCGGCGTGGGACGACGATCCCCCGGCCACCGCGACGCACCAGATCCGCAAGGCCGTCGCCGATCTGCGGCGGCGGATCCCGGGCGGCGGCGGAGTGATCCTGACCGACGGACCGGGCTACCGGGCGGTGGTGGCCGCCCGTGAACTGGACCTGACGGAGTTCGCCGACCACCTCCGCGACGCGGGCCGGGCCGTGTCCGACAGCAAACCCCGCGAGGCGGTGCAGGCACTGCACCGGGCGCTCGCGCTGTGGCGCGGGCCCGTCATGGCGGACACCGGCACCGCCGTGATCCAGGCCGCCGGCACCGCGCTCGACGAACGCCGGCTCGCGGCCGCCGAGCAGCTCTTCGAGCTGCGCCTCGGTCTCGGTGAGGCCGGTGAACTCATCGGCGACCTGCGCGACCTCATCGCCCAGAAACCCCTGCGCGAGACCCTGCGCGGTCACCTCATGCTGGCGCTGTACCGCACGGGCCGCCAGGCGGAGGCCCTGGAGGAGTACCAGAAGGTTCGCAGGCTGCTCCTGGAGGAGCTCGGTATCGACCCCGGCCCCCGGCTGGGCGAGCTGTACGCCGCGATCCTGCGCGAGGCCCCCGAACTGGCCGCCCCGGGGCTCCGGTTGCCGACGCTCACCGAGCCGACGCCACCGCCCGCCCCCCAGGCCCTGACTCCGGCCGCCGACCGGGCCGAACCTCCCTGCACCCTGCCCTACGACCTCTCCGACTTCACCGGCCGCAAGAGGGAGCTGGACGCGCTGGTCGAGTGCATCAGAGGCGGTGGGGGGCCGGGGCAGCGGCACAGCAGGATCGTGGCGATCGACGGGATGGGAGGCAGCGGCAAGACCTCGCTCGCCGTCCGCGCGGCCCACCAGGTGGCCGCGGACTTCCCCGACGGCCAACTCCAGCTCGACCTGCGCGGCTTCACCCCCGGGGAGTCGCCGGTCTCCCCGGCCACCGCACTCGACGTCCTGCTCAGGGCGCTCGGCACACCGGGCGACCGCATCCCCGACGACATCCAGGGCCGTACCGCGCTGTGGCGCTCCACCCTGGCGCACCGCCGGCTGCTGCTGCTGATCGACAACGCGATGGACGTCGGTCAGGTCCTGCCCCTGCTGCCCGCCTCGCAGGGCTGTCTGGTGCTGATCACCAGCCGGGCGCGGCTCGTCGACCTCGACGGGGCCGAGTGGTTCTCGATCGGCCCGATGTCCCACGAGGACAGCATGCTGCTGATCGAGGAGGTCCTCGGCTCTACGCGCGTGGCGTCGGAGCCGGCGGCGACGGCCGAACTGGTCCACCTGTGCGGCCGTCTGCCCCTCGCGCTGCGCATCGTGGCAGCGCGGCTGCGCAACCGGCCGCGCTGGACCGTGGAGTACCTGGTCGACCGGTTGCGGGACGAGACCCGCCGGCTCGAGGAGCTCAGCGCGGGGGAACGCAGCGTCGCCGCGTCGCTGCGCCTGTCGTACCAGATCATGGACGAGGAACACCGCGTCGCCTTCCGCATTCTGGGCCTGCACCCGGGCGCCGAGATCGACGTGTACGCGGCGGCCGCCCTCCTCGGCACCGACCGGCACGACGCGGAGCAGATCCTGGAACGGCTGCTGGACGTGCACCTGCTGCAGCAGCCGGCGATCGGCCTGTACCGGTTCCACGACCTGGTGCGCAACTTCGCGCAGAGCCAGTGCGGACCCGACACCGCCGAGGACGACGCCGAGGCCGTGCGACGCCTGCTGGACTACTACGTCACCACCACCGAGGCGGCGTGCGAGCTGCTCTTCCGCGGGCGAAAACGCCGTTCCACGGGACTCCCCGCCTACCGGGGCGAGCAGCCGTTGTTCGTGGACGCGGCCCGCACCGCCCACTGGTTCGACCGTGAGCACAACAATCTGGTCGCCGCCATCTCGCTCGCCTACCGCAGCGGCCTGGACCGCCACACGGTGTGCCTCACCCGCAACATCGTCTTCCGGCTCAACGCCCGTGGTCAGTTCAAGGAGTTCAGGGACGTCGGCCGGATCGCCGTCGAGGCCGCGCGGCGGCTCCAGGACGTGGAGCTGCTGGGCGTCAGCCTGTCCAACCTGGGCGTCGCCTGCTGGAAGCTCGGGCACTTCGACGAGGGCCTCGCGGTGGCCACGGAGGCGCGTGACGTCGCCGTCCGCCTGCGCGACCAGCACACCGAGGCCCACGGCGAGTCCACGATCGGGCTGCTGCTGACCGTCCTCGGGCGGCACACGGAGGCTCTGCTGCATCTGGAGCGCGCGATCACCCTGGAGCGGGAGCTGAACATCCCGCGCGCCGAGGCCGAGACGCTCACCAACCTCAGCACCCTGTACGCGCAGTGGGGCCGCTGCGAGGAGGCCGCCACGGCGGCGCGGCAGGCCCTGGAACTGCACCGGAGCTTCGACTACCGCGACAACCACGTGATGGCGCTGACCGATCTGGCCTTCGCGCACATCGGCCTCGGGCAGTACGAGGACGCCCACCAGTGTCTGGAGGAGGCCCGTGCCATGTGCGACTCCTCCAGCCCGCCGGGCGACGTGGCGCTGGCGCTGGCCCTGTCCGCCGAGGTCGCCGAGTGTCTGGGCCGACGGTCGGAGGCGGCGGGCTTCGCCGTCCAGGCGTTGGAACTCGCGCGGGTCAGCGGCAGCCCGACGCGGCAGGCGAAGGTCGAGAACCTCGTCGGCGAGTTCTGCCGGCGAAGGAACGAGCACGAGCGGTCGCTGTCACTCCACGCCCACGCCCATGAGCTCGCCACCGCGATCGAGTACCGCGCGGAGAAGGCGCGGGCACTGAGCGGGATGGCCTATGCGGCGGAGGCGCTCGGGGACCCCGACCTGGCTGTCGAGCACCGCGCGCAGGCGACGGCGCTGCTCGACTCCATGGGCTGCCCCGTCCCTCTGGTCGACGGCCGCCTCAACGTGTGACGACGGTCGGGCCCTGGTTGTCGGCGACGACGTGGTGGGCGCTGTGCGTGTGGCCGACGGACGAGCCGGCCGTCGCGCCCACGCCGAGGACCAGGGCCGTCGTACAGAGGGCGCCGATGAGGGTGGCCAGCATGCTGCGCATGTCTCTCCTTGGTGACCGGTGTTGCCTGGGGTGTGACGCCATGCTGGGCGTGACGCTTCCCGTACCGGTCCCGTCTCGTTACCGCCTCCCGGATCCCGCGCCCGTGCCGTGCGGGGAACGGCCCTCCCAGCGGCGCCGTACGGCGGCGAGCCCCTCGTCGACCTCCTGGTGGGAACCGCCGTGGACGATGACCTCGACGTGCTCGGGTGCGGCCGCGTCGGCGTCCACCACACGGATGTCGTCGACGTGGCGCATTCCGACGATGTCGTTCAGGACCGCCGCCAGGTCCTCTCCGGCGCGGCGCAGGGTCAGACGGGCGAGGGCAGCCGACCGCCCCGGCACCGGACGGCACCGAGGCGACCCGGCCAGCGCCGACAGGACGTCCTCCTCCGGGGCCCGGCCGGTCGCGGCCCGCACCAGACGCCGGATCGGCCGCGCCCCCAACCGTGCCTTGGAGGCGGCGATGCGGGGGCCGTTCGCGGTGACGACCACCTCGGTGTGGGCGGGCCCGGACTGGAGCCCCGCCAGATCCAGCAGGGCCCGTACCGCCGCGCGGATCTCGATGCGGTCCGCCTCGGCCAGGGCCCCGGGGTGCAGCAGCACGGCGTCGGCGTTGCGCCGTGTGGTCATGCCGGTGACCTGGTGCATGCCGTCGCAGGTGAGCGTGTCCACGCTGACCCGGGGTCCGGTCAGGAACTCCTCGACCAGATGTGGCCCGGCGGGAGCGTCGGCCAGCCATCGGTCGAGGTCGCCCCGGTTGCGGATGACGGTGGTCCCGGACGCCCGCCCGGCCTTGACGGCCACGGGCAGGGAGAAGTCCTCGACCAGCTCGCGTACGGCCTCGGCGGTCGTGGCCGGCCGGGCCCTGACCTCGGACACCCGGCTCTGGTTGAGGATCCGCCGCATGAGCGCGGGATCGCGCAGCCTGCGCAGCGGCTCGGCCCGCTGCGGCGCCAGTTCCCGCAGGGCCCGCTCCGCGGCGAGGTGCAGCACCTCCGCCTCGCCCAGGTACACGATGTGCGGGATCTCGTGCGTACGGGCGGTTTTCACCAGGGCGGAGTGCAGGGCGCCCGCGTCGGTGAGGTCCACGGCCACCCGTCGTGCGGTGGACCGCCCGGTGTCCGCGGGGCCCTCGACCGACCAGGTGTCGAATCCCGCGGCCGTCGCCGCCTCCCGTGCGACAGCGTCCGGACACAGCAGGAGGACCCGGTGGGGGTTCTCGCTCACCGGCTCCGGAGTGCACTGGCGACGGGACACGGCTCTCCTCAGTATTCGTGAGGTCAGTAGTAGTGGCGCATGATCTCGGTGGCCCAGCCGGGCTGGGTGGTGTCGCCGCCCTGGGGGCCGAACTCGCTCATGTACGGCTTGATGTCGAGGACGGGCGTGCCGTCGACGGCGTCGAGGCCCTGGACGTGGAGGTCGAGCCCGTCGGTGTGCAGGAGGCGGCAGCGGGAGACGCCGATGCGGTTGGGGCGGTTCTTGCCGCGCTGGGCGAAGATGCCCACCAGCGGCCAGTCGGTGTTGCCGCGCGGGTGGCGGGCACCGGTCTCGATCTTCGCCACGGGGACGCGGTCGAAGTGGTAGACGATCTCCAGGTGGGAGAAGGAGTCCAGGCCGGCCAGCGCGTCCGCGTCGAACCGGTCGGCGTCCAGGCGGATCACGGCCTCGACCTTGCCCCAGTCGTCGTCCTTGACCTCCTCGCGTCCGCCGACCACCCGGCCCACCGGAATCGAGACCACCTCGGCCGAGGCGCTGTTGTCAGACATCTGCCGTGCCTTTCGTCAAAAGATCAATTGTCACGCGGCGCCCGAGCGTACTGCAGGGGCGTGAGCGGCGCCGTACCAGAAGAGTTCCATGCGTTGCTGCAACAACCGCAGTATTTCCCGGAGTTGGGCGTGGTCGGCGGCGCTCCCGTACACCACGCCGAGCTGACCGAGGGTGCCCCTGCGCCAGTCGCCCGCTCGGTCGTCGGGCGCGGAGACGTCGACCAGATCGACCCCGGGGATCTCCTCCAGCGTCTCGAGCAGCGAGAGCGGGCCCGGTGCCAACGACTCCGCGGGAGGGATGAACATGTACTGGAAGACCACCGCCTGCGCTCCCCGCCCCGGCAACGACGGCTCCGGCACCGTGACGGGGAGCCCCAGCGCCATGCGGAGCGCCGCCGCCACCATGTCGTAGCCCGTACGGCGTTGCACGATCTCGGCGACGAACCCGCCCAGCCGCCCGTTGACCTCGATGATCCGGGGCCCGTCGGCGGTGAGCTTGATCTCGGTGTGGGTGACGCCGTGGCGGATGCCGAGCGCGCGCAGCGCCGCCTGTTCGAGCCGTACGACGTCCATGGCGAGGCCGGCCGGGACCGGCGCGGGCAGGATGTGCCCGGTCTCCCGGAACGGCGGGACGAGCGGCGGCTTTCCGGTGACGGCGACGGTGTGGGGTTCGCCGTCGACGACGAGGGACTCGACGGAGACGTAGTCGCCCCACCCCGAGCCCGCGAGCCCGGGGTCGCCCCGCAGGTACTCCTCCAGCACGAAGTCCCTGAGTGCCCTCCCGTCGGTGAACTCCACCAGCCGGCCCCGGCATTCGTCGACGGAACCGACCAGGCAGGTGTCCACGCTGCCCGCGCCGTGGCGCGGCTTGAGCACCGCGGGCGTGCCGGTGACGGCGAGCGCGTCGGCGCACTCGTCCGGGTGCCGCAGCAGGACGCACCCGGTGTCCTGCACGCCGGAAAGCGCCCGGCGCTGGCGGAACTTGTCGGTCAGGGTGTCCACCACCTCGGGGGAGTGGAACCGCAGTCCGCAGTGGGCGGCCACCGCGGCGGTCAGCCGCAGCCGGTGCTCGCTGAAGGTGACGACACCGTCCGGGGACAGCCCCGCCGCCAGCCGGCCCACCTCCTCGTCACCGAGCCCGGTGATGTCCACGACCTCGGCGTGCCCCGCGACCTGACGCAACTCGGCCGCCACCGACGGGTGTTCGGGCTCGCAGAGAAACACGACCCGGCACAGCCCCCTGGCCGACGACAGGATGCGCAGGGGGCCGGCGGAACCCTGGTCGTGGAGGACCAGGAGCGTGGGAAGCGTGGCCATGGCTGCTAGGGCCTTTCGTTTGGATCAGGTCGCAGGGAAGTGACGGGGGCTGTTCGACGCCGGTGAGCGGGGTCTGGTGCGTGCCGGGCCCCGCGTCTGCGGCGTTGATCCAGACGAAAGACCCTAGGCGCGCCGGGCGGTGATGTTCAGCCGGACGTAGTCGACGACCGGCTCGGGCAGGCGGGCGGCGACCGAGTGGACGAAGTCCTCGTGGTCGGCCTCGGGGAGGCGGTCCAGGTGGGAGCCGAGGACCACCGTGGCGAGGTAGCTCCACAGCTGCTCACCGGGCTCGAGGCGGGCCGGGTCGGGCAGCAGGTTGACCTCGATGTCGGTGAACCCGGCGTTGCGCAGCCGCTCGGTGGTCTCCTCGACGCCCGCGAAGTACCAGACCTTCTTCTTCTCGTCGGTGGCGCCCAGCACGTCCTCCACGGCCGCGTTGATCAGCGCCACGTTGCCCTGGCCGCCGCACTCCGCGACGAACTGGCCGCCCGGCCGCAGGTACTGGGCCAGGTTGTCGAACAGGGCGGCGTGGTCGGTGATCCAGTGGAACGTGGCCACACTGGTGATCGCGTCGACCTGGCCGGAGATCGGCAGCGGCTTGGTGAGGTCGGCGTTCACCACCTCGACCCGGTCGAGACGGTCGGCCAGCTTCACCCGGAGCTGGTCGAGCATCCGGCTGGACCCGTCGATCCCGATGACCCGGCCGTCCGGCACCAGGTCGAGCAGCGCGGCCGTGTCACGCCCCGTGCCGCAGCCGGCGTCGAGGACGGTCTCACCGCCCTTGAGGTTCAGCCGGCCGAGGGTGCGCTTGCCCCACTGCTGGTGCGGCAGGGGAAGCGAGTCGTACGTCTTGGCGTCCCATTCACGGGGCATGGTGTTACTCCTTGATGTCGCTGAGGTCGTTCATACGGTCACCGTCGAGCACCAGGGTGACCTCGATGTTGTGGGCGTCCCTGACCAGCCGCAGGGCGTCGCCCTCGGCGAGCCACCGGCGCATCGCCGCCACGGGATCGGCCGCGCCCTCGCCGCCGCCCGCAGAGGGGTCCGCGGGTAGCAACTGCACGAGGATGTTGCGCAGTCCGGCCGGGGCGTCCTGCGCGGAGTAGGGCCCCCGCAGGTCCATGCGTCCGGAGCTGTGCACGGAGACGGGCGGCCCGTCCGGGGTGGGCGCGGCCGCGGCCGCCGCCGTGTACCCGAGGGCCTCCGCCGCCAGCGCGGCCAGCACGTACTCCTGGGCGCTGGGCGCGAGATCGGCGCCGAAGAGCTGCTTGGGCTGGTCGGACTCGGCGTGCACCCCGTCCACCTCGGCGAGCACATGGGTGCCCACCTCCCACATCACCCGGGCCGCGCGCCGCCGTTCCGCCGAGAACGGCTCCGTGCCGGGCGGCTCGGGACTTCCGGTGAGGTGGACGTCCCGCGCGGTCTGCACGACGGCCCTGATCTCGTTGGGCTCGGCGAGCGTGCGATGGGCGCTGCCCCGCTCACCCGCCGCCGCGACCGCCCGCCGGGCCTGCTCGACGGAGACGTCCCCCTCGACGCGCACCTCGTACGACAGCCTGGCCGGGCCGCCGTCCGCCGCGAACTCCACGCACGGCTCGACCTCGACCAGGGCCGGGCCGCATCCCTCGCCGGTCAGCAGCGTGACGACGCTGTCCGCGACGGACGCGCCGAGCGCCACGAGCAGCGAGCCGACCGGGTCGAGACAGTCGGCGCCGCTCGTCGGCCGCCCGGAGGCACCGCAGCGCTGCTCGATCCCGAAGGCCCGCGCGACCCGGGTGGACCCCAGCCGCATCGGCTCGGTGCGTACCCGGCACCGGTCGGGGGACGTGGGCTGCGCCGCCACGCCGATGTTGAGCTGCGCCTCCCACGAGTCCTCACGGATCTGCTCGGCCAGGGCCTGTCTGGCGCGCAGATCGACGCCGTTCAGCATCGCTCTCCTCCGTTACGGTCGTTCTCCGCGAGGCCGTTCTCCGCGAGGCATGCGTCCAGGGCGCGCCTCAGCCCGCGCAGCAGCGCGTCGCAGTCCTCCACGCCCACCGCGAGCCGCACCAACTGCCGTGACACGCCCGCCTCCCGGCGCACCCGCTCGCTCAGGTGCGCGTGGGTGGTGTGGGCGGGCAGCCGGGCCGCGGTGGCGAGCGGTGTTCCGTCGCCGCGGCAGGCGTCCAGCACCGCGGACAGGTCGCGGATCTCGGGCCGGACCTCGAAGGACAGCAGTCCGCCGAAGCCCTCGTGGGTCTCCAGGGCCCAGGGGGCCTCCTCGAACGACGGCCGGTGCACGGCCCGTACGGCGGGGTGGGCGCGCAGCGCCTCGGCGACGCGTTCGGCGCCCGAGCGCTGGGCGGCGAGGCGCAGGTGCAGGGTGGACAGGGAGCGTTCCAGCAGGTGGGCCGCCCAACGGTCGACCTCGCCGCCGAAGCGCGCGCACTGTTCCTGGATCCGCGGCAGATACCGGCCGAGACCCGTCACCAGGGCGGCCCCGACCTCGCCCCAGCCGTCCAGGTAGGGCGAGGTGTCCTCGACGACGACCACGGCACCGGCCTCCAACGGCCGCAACTGGGCCGGTGACAGGTGGGTGTTGTCGACGACCAGGAGCAGGTCGTTCATCTGGGCGTGGATGGCGATGTCGTTGAGCGGATACAGCCGCATCAGCGGGTCGCTCAGGGACTGGGTGTACACGACCTGCGTCGCGGGCTCCACTGCCGCCGTCACGGCGTCCATGTCGGCGCAGTCGACGAAGGTGACCGTGCGGCCGAGACCGGTGAGCTCCTCGGTCAGGACGGCACGCAGCGGGTCGCAGGTCTGGTCGGAGGCGACGATGTGGCCTCCCGGGTTGGTCAGCGCGAGCAGGACGGCCGTCGTGGCGGCCACGGGGCCGGGCACCAGCAGCGCCGTCTCGGCCCCGTGCAGGGCCGCGAAGGCGTCCTCGACCCGGCGCGCGGCTGTGCCGGTGGGGGAGTCGGTGGTGGTCGTGGATGTCGTCGTCTGTCGCACGGTCACCGCCGGCACACGGGCGCGTCGGACAGGCCGATGCGCTGGTGGAAGTAGTGGAAGATGATCTCCTCGTGCAGCGCCTCGCCGTCCAGGGTCGGCTTCAGCGCGGCTCCGTCGTCGACCTTCTCGACCAGTCCGCGCTCCAGCAGCTCGGCGAAGGCGGACGCGAAGGGCTCCATGGTGAGCAGGTCGGCGCCGAAGCGCTGCTTGTAGCGGTCGAGGACGATCGGCTGGTTGGCCTTGAAGTTGAAGCCGAGCGCGGTGCCGATGGCCTTGTGACCGGACAGGCGCCGGCCGAAGTTGAGCGGCAGGCCCTCGTCGCTCTGCATGAAGGAGACGTACTTGCTGATGTCGGTGATGTTGTGCGTCTGGAGGAACTCCTCCTGGTCACCGGTCAGCCAGCCGTAGGCACCGGGACCGTACGCGATCATCGTGTTGTAGTGCTCCCACTTGTTCTTCGACGTCTGCGGGATGTTCCCGCCCTCGTACGTGTCGGGGCGGCTCCACCAGCCGCAGGGGCTCGGGTAGTACCCCCGCTCCAGCAGGACCTCCACGGCCTCCTGGCGCATCGCGTACGTCGACTCCAGGTCGGGGAAGCGGCCCTCGTTGATGAGACGTTGGCGCACGGCCGGGTTGTTCCAGACCGCCCGGTTGCCGATGCCCATCTCCTCGCGGTCGGCGTTGCGCAGCCGGTAGATGGTGATCGTCGGGACACCGAGGTCGGTGAGGATCTCCATGTCGCGGCGCACCGACTCGGGGGTCTGGTACGGCAGGCCGAACATCATGTCGACGTTGAACGGGCAGCCGGTCGCGAGCAGGTTCTTCACGGCCTCCAGGGACTGGGCCGAGGAGTGGCGGCGCTTGGTGAAGTCGTTCACCTCGTCCTGCAGGGACTGCACACCGAGGCTGAACCGGTTGAAGCCCAACTCCCGCGCTGTCTCCAGGTGGTGGTGCTGGAAGTTCTCCGGGTTGCCCTCGATGTTGAACTCGATGTTCTCCGACAGCTCGTAGTTCTCCCGCACGTGCCGCACCAGCGGCTCGATGAAGTCGGGGCTGTTGAGCAGCAGGGCCGCGGTGCCGCCGCCTATGTAGAAGGACTCGATGCGGGCCCGCGGTATCCAGTCGAAGCGGTCGAGGTAGCGGCGGGACTCCTCGATCAGCAGGTCGGACCACAGGCGCAGCGCGGAGTCCTCCTTGCCGCGCGGCACCAGCCGTTTCACGTAGTTGCAGAAGTGACAGATGTAGTTGCACAGCGGGAGGTGGAAGTACAGGTGCGCCGGGTGGCCCGCGCCCGGGAAGGAGCCGTACTCGGCGGCGAGTTCGTCGCTGCTGAGCCGGTCGCCCTCGTTCGACGTGACGTTGATGTTGTACTCGTCGCGCGGGATCTGGAGCTGGGGGTTGCGGTCGAGGAGGCGGCCGAGGTTGAGCTCCAGATCGACCGGGGCGGAGGCCGGGCTTTCGCCGTTGCCGGTGGTGAGGATGGACATGGTGGGTCTCCTTGGCTGTGGACGGCCCCCGGGCCGGCTTGTGGCCGGATGGCGGGGAGAGGGTCGGAAGCGTCAGAAGTAGTAGGCGGACATCGCCTCGTGGAGCCATCCCGGCTCGCGTACGGTCTCCGGGTCCGGCTGGAAGAGCCGCTGGTACGGCTTGACGTCGAGGACCGGGGTGCCCTCCAGCGCGTCGAGGGCACGCACGTGCAGCGTGAGTCCGTCGACGCGGACCAGTTCGCAGCGGGAGACACCCAGCCGGTTGGGGCGCTCCTTGAGCCGCTGGGCGAGGATGCCCAGACGCGGCAGGTCGGTACGGCCCCGGGGGTGGACGGCGCCGGTGACGGTGTCGGACGCGGGGACGAGATGGAAGTGGAAGACCACTTCGAGGTGCGAGAACTGCTCCAGACCGGTCACGGCCTCGGGCTCCAGCACGGTGGGGTCCAGCTCGATGAGCGAGGTGACCTGTCCCCAGTGGTCGTGCTGGGGGACGGTGCGGGGCGAGCGGACGACACCGATCGGCCGGAAACCGTAGGTGGGGCCGGTCGCGGTGGGGCCGGTCGCGTCGCCCGTGCTCACGAGGCCACGCTGTTCACGAGGTCCAGCTGCTCGCGCAGCCGACGGCCCAGGACCTCGACCTGGCCGGGCTCGACCATCGTGAAGTGGTCGCCCGGTACGTCGCACACCACCGCGCGGGCGGCGACCTCGCCCCAGCCCAGGTCCTCGGGGAGCGTGCCGTCCTCCATGGAGCGGTCCATCACCCGGAAGACGGTGACCGTGCCGTCGTAGGGCTTGATCCGGTAAGCGGCGAGGGCGTCGAGGTTGAACCCGTACATGTCGATCATGCGGCGCAGCCGGTCGGCGTCGAAGTCGGCCGGCATCGTGCCCGCGGCCACGGCACGCCGCACCAGCTCCGCCGCCCGGGTCTCCGGGTCGAGGCCGCGCAGCCAGTCGATGTCCAGCTCCAGCTTGAGGCCGCGCCACAGCAGCGCGCGCAGGGCGAAGTCCGGGTCGCCGCTGGGCTCGACGGTGATGCGGGTGTCGAGCAGCCCGACCAGTCCGACGCGCTCACCGCGTTCCCTGAGCCGGCGGGCGGTCTCGTAGGCGAGGAGGCCGCCCATGGAGTAGCCGATCAGGTTCCACTCGGCGCCCTCCGGGTGGACGGCGGTCATCTGCTCGATGAAGGCCTCGGAGATCTCCTCGATCGAGGTGAGCGGCTCCTCGCCCGGCAGCAGACCGACCGACTGCACGGCCCAGAACGGCTGGTCCAGGCCCATGGCCCGGGCGATGGGCGGGTACAGCAGCACCGTCCCGGAAACCGGCGGCAGGGCGTAGACCGGGCTGCCGCCCGAGCCGACCTGGATCCGCACCAACTGGCCCGGGCGGTCGGCGGTCCCGCGGCGGACGATCTCGGCGAGCTCCGCGACCGTCGCCGCGGACAGCAGGTCGGCGGCGGTGAGATCGACCTGGAAGAGCCTGCGCACCTCCACGGTGAGCTTGATGGCGAGCAGCGAGTGACCGCCCAGCGAGAAGAAGTCGTCGTGAATGCCGACGTCACTGCGGTTGAGCAACTTGCGCCACACATCGCACAGTTGGAGTTCCACCCCGTCGCGGCCGACGCCGCTCGACGGCACGGTGGATTCCCGGTTGACCATCGTCTTCCCCCATCAGGTGGTGTTGTACGGGACCCTGGTGTCGGTCCGGGATCGTCGATGCGTCCTCAGCCGGCGGTGAGCGGGGCCGGATCGGCCGTTCCCGCGCCGGCCTGGCGGCTCTGCGCCCAGCGCACGGCCGGTGCCATGGCCAGCCCGCCCGCCAGGAACACCGCGCCGAGCAGCAGCCAGCCGGGCGTTCCCCAGTCGATGAGGAGCAGGGTCAGCGAGACCGGCCCGAACATCTGGACCGCGGCGATCCCGGTGTTGAACAGGCCCTGGTACTGGCCTTGTTTGTCGGCGGGGGCGAGTTCGTAGCCGATCAGCCAGGAGCCCGCCGACTGCACCATCTCGCCGTAGACGTGCAGCGCCGCGGCCACCACCAGCACCGCCGTCGCCGTCACCGCGCCGCGGCCGGCCGACAGGGCGAAGGCCGCGCAGGAGGCCAGCAGGACCGCTCCCGCCACCCGGAAGGCGCGGACGGCCGGCTCCAGGGCGTCGATCTTCTTGGTGACCGGCACCTGCAACGCGACGACCGCGAGGGTGTTGAACAGCAGCAGGGCGGCGGTCAGCGAGTGCGGTGCGTCGGTGTGCAGCGAGATCCAGAGCGGGAGGATCACCTCCAGGATCGGGATGTGCAGCAGCATCACCATGTTGATCAGGGCGAGGACCGCGTACGGGGTGTCGCGCAGCACCGCGAGCCGCGGCTCACCCGGAGCACGGTCCGGCGACGGCGGCACGGCGGGCAGCCGCAGAAACAGCAGACCGCACACCACGAAGCTCAACGCGTTCCCGGCGAACGTCAGTTGATAGGCCGCCTTGGAGTCCCACAGCAGGGCCAGACCGCCCAGCGCGGCACCGGCCGACACCCCCACATTGGTGACCACGCGGATCTTGGCCCGGACCCGCACGAGGCTCTCCCCGCTCAGCACGGCCGGGATCAGCGCCTGCCGCGCCGCGTGCGCGCCCCGCTCGAACAGCGCGTACAGGAAGGCGATGACGACGAACAGGGCGTACGAGTCGGTCGTGAGGTACGCGGCGGTGGCGAGGCCGGCCAGCACCAGCAGCGCCGCCGAGGTGCCGCGCGGCCCCTTGCGGTCGGCGAGGTGACCGAGGGGGACCCCGGCGAAGAGGCCCGCGATTCCGGCGATGCTGAGGCCGAGGCCGAGCTGGGCCGGTGAGAAACCCACGATCCGGACGAAGTAGAGCGCGGAACACGTCAGGAAGACGCCGTTTCCGAGGGCGTTGGCGAGCTGCCCCAGCACGAGGGTGCGGGCGGGCCCCTCCTCGATGAAGGAGGCTTTCATGAGGTTTCTTCCTCCTTGGGGATCTCCTGGCGGATCGAGGAGACGTGGTCCCGGTAAAAGTCGCGCATGGCCGAGGTGATCTCGTCCGTATTGCGATAGCAGTCGGCGTGGGAGCCCTTGATGAATTCCATGCGGAAGGAAGCGCTGTTTCTGCGCGAGAGGCGTTCCCGTTCGTCGGCCAGGATGTTCCGGCTGTCGGCCGCGGCCAGGACCAGGACGGGAATTCCCAGCCGCTCCAGCAGATCGGGAAGGTGTCCGAAGTCGTAGGTCCAGCGCAGCAGACTTCCCTCGGCCCACTCGTCCGCCACGTGCAGGTCGGGGTGCGCGTCGAAGGACTGGTCGATCACCACCAGGCTGCGCACCCGGGAGGCGGCCCAGGTGACCGCCGAGACGGCCGCCACCAGCCCGCCGTACGAGTAGCCGACCAGGTGCAGGTCGCCGGGCAGCACGTCGCCGAAGCGGTGCAGGTCGGCGGCGAAGTCCAGCACCGAGTAGCCCCAGTCGGGCCGGTGGCTGTCGCCGTGGGCGCGCAGGGAGGGGTGGACGGCCACCGAGCCCTCGGGGCACAGCGCGTCGCCGACCGGCCGCAACTGCCCCTTGTCGCCGCCGAAGCCGTGCAGCAGCAGCATGCTGCCCGGCGCCCCGCCGGCGCCGGGCAGGCCGGGGACGACGTCGTGGTCCAGCAGTTCGATGCCGCTGCCGTGTCCCGCGAGAAGTGGTTCGGGAAGAATTCGTGCTTCCTGTGGGAAGGCCCTCATCGAAAAACCCCTTCGAGAAACGGCGACCGCGGCCCCAGTAAGATTCGCGACCGATTGGCCGGAAAGTCAACGTCGGCCTCCGTCCCCGGAACCGGGTACGTGACACCAGGTATGAGGGGCCCGTATATCTGCTGAGGGCTGCTGCGATTTCCGTCGCCCGGCGTCTTCCGCACCTTCTTCCGCACCTTCTTCCCACCGGCTGAACTGGAGGGCCTTCCATGGGGGTCGAGCTCATACACCGGGCCGTCGCGCACCGGGCCCGTACGGCGCCCGACGCGCTCGCGGTGGTGGACGGCGACCTCCGCCTCGACTACGCGACGCTCGACGCCACGGCGGACGACTGGGCCCGGCACCTCGCGGCGGCAGGCGCCGGGCCGGGCACCTTGATCCCCGTCCTCCTGCCGCGATCCGCCCGCCTGTACGTCGCGATGCTCGCGGTGCTCAAGTGCGGCGCCGGCTACGCGGCCCTCGACCCCAGGTGGCCGCGGGAGCGGATCGACGGCGTGCTGGGGCAGTTGGGCGCTCCCGTACTGGTGACGGACAGGGAAGAGCCGCTCGGGGGGCAGCCGTTGTGGCGGCCCCCGGCGGACCTCGCGCTGCGAAGCGGCCCGGGCGGCGAGGCGTTCAGGGCGTACGAGGGTCCTGCGGACGCACCCGCCGCGGTCTTCTTCACCTCCGGCACCAGCGGTACCCCCAAGGGCGTGGTGTCACCGCACGCGGCCACCACCCGCCTGTTCACCCCGGACGGGCCCCTCGCCTTCGGCCCGGGCACGGTCATGCTGCAGGCAGCGCCCGCCGCCTGGGACGCCTTCTCCCTCGAACTGTGGGGCATGCTCACCACCGGCGGCACCTGCGTCACCGCCCGGGACGACTACCTCCTCCCCGACACCCTGCGCCACCTGATCGACACCCACGGGGTGAACACCACCTGGCTGACCGCCTCCCTCTTCAACCTCTTCACCGAGATCGACCCGGACTGCTTCCAGGGCCTGGGCCGCCTCTACATCGGCGGCGAGAAACTCTCGACCACGCACGTCGGCGACTTCCTCGGCCGCCACCCCGACATCCGGCTGCTCAACGGGTACGGGCCGGTGGAGAGCTGTGTGTTCGCCACGGTCCATCCCATCACCGCCCAGGACTGCGAGGGGCGGTACGGCGTCCCCATAGGCCGCGAGGTTCCCGGCACGGAGGTACACGTCCTGGACGACGACGGCAGGGCCTGCCCGCCCGGCGTGGTGGGCGAGCTGTGCGTCAGCGGGGCCGGTCTGGCACGGGGATACCTCGGCGACCCGGCCCTGACGGCGGCCCGCTTCCAGGAGGGCCCGGCCTTCCAGGAGGGCAGCCAGGGCGCGGGAGCGCACCTCCGCTTCTACCGGACCGGCGACCGCGGTCTGCGCGACACCGACGGCGTCCTCCACTTCACCGGACGCACCGACCGCCAGGTGAAGATCCGCGGCTACCGCATCGAGCCCGAGGAGATCGAGGCACATGCGGCGGGCCTGCCCGGGATCACCCACTGCGTGGCCGTCCCCGTGCCCGGAGAACTGGGCAACTACGACCGGCTCGCGCTGTTCTACACCTCCCCCCACGACGACACCGAGGACCCCTCGGTGCTGCGCCGCTCCCTCGGCCGGCTGCTGCCCGCCCACGCCGTGCCGGACGTCGTCCGGCGTGTGGACCGGCTGCCGGTCACCGCCAACGGCAAGGTCGACCGTGCCGAGCTGCTGGCGCTGCTCCCGGGCTGAACCCGTCGCGTCGGTCGGCAACGACCCCTACCCCAGAGAGGCGCTGCCCCATGCCCGTCATCACCCTCATGTCGCCCGACCCGGGCCCCGGCTCCCCCGCACTGGCCCAGGTGGCCAAGGCGGTCACCGGACTGCTCGGCATCCAGCCCGAGCACTGCTGGGTGACCTGGCAGCGGCTCGACCCCGACGCGGCGCACCGCCCGGAATGGCAGCGCCCGTCCGGCCCGTACGCCCCGATCGGCTTCGTCACCTGCAAGGCGAGCTATCCGCGGGAGACCGTGGGGAGCCTGCTGCGGCTGCTGCGCGACGAGCTGAGCACGCTGCTGAACGTCCCGGCCGCCGAGGTCTATCTCGCCGTAAGGCGGGCGGTACCGGGCGAGCTGCTGGTCCGGGGGGACGTATGGGCGGGGGACTGACAGAGGTCGTAAAGAGGTCGTCCCATCGTTTCGCGCCCCTGCCACTCCCTACCACTGAGGAGACCCGTGTCCCGTCGCCTGTTCACTTCGGAGTCCGTGACCGAAGGACACCCCGACAAGATCGCCGACCAGATCAGCGACACCATTCTCGACGCGCTGCTCAAGGAGGACCCGTCGTCCCGGGTCGCCGTGGAGACCCTCGTCACCACCGGTCTGGTGCACGTCGCGGGCGAGGTGACGACCACCGCGTACGCCCCCATCGCCGCCCTGGTGCGCGGCAAGATCCTCCAGATCGGCTACGACAGCTCGCTCAAGGGCTTCGACGGCACCTCCTGCGGCGTCTCCGTGTCCATCGGCGCGCAGTCGCCGGACATCGCACAGGGTGTGGACAGCGCGTACGAGGCACGGACGGCGGAGGCCACCGACGGGCAGGCGGAGACCGACGAGCTGGACCGGCAGGGCGCCGGCGACCAGGGGCTGATGTTCGGCTACGCCTGCGACGAGACGCCCGAGCTCATGCCGCTGCCGATCACACTGGCCCACCGGCTGGCCCGCCGGCTCGCCGAGGTACGCAAGGACGGCACGCTTCCCTACCTGCGGCCCGACGGGAAGACGCAGGTCACCATCGAGTACGACGGCGACCGCCCGGTCCGTCTGGACACCGTCGTCGTCTCCACGCAGCACGCCGCCGACACCGACACCGACTCGACGCTGGTGCCGGACATCCACGAGTGCGTGGTGGAGCCCGAGCTGGCCCAGCTCGACCTCGACACCGAGGGCTACCGGCTGCTCGTCAACCCGACCGGACGCTTCGAGATCGGCGGACCGATGGGCGACGCTGGCCTGACCGGCCGGAAGATCATCATCGACACGTACGGCGGCATGGCCCGCCACGGCGGCGGCGCCTTCTCCGGCAAGGACCCGTCCAAGGTCGACCGCAGCGCCGCGTACGCCATGCGCTGGGTCGCGAAGAACATCGTCGCGGCCGGGCTCGCCCGCCGGGCCGAGGTCCAGGTGGCGTACGCCATCGGCAAGGCGGAGCCGGTCGGCCTCTTCGTCGAGACCTTCGGCACGGAGACCGTGCCCGTCGCGAGCATCCAGGACGCGGTGACGAAGGTCTTCGACCTCCGCCCGGCCGCGATCATCCGCGACCTGGACCTCCTGCGCCCGATCTACGCCCAGACCGCCGCGTACGGCCACTTCGGACGTGACCTGCCCGACTTCACCTGGGAGCGCACGGACCGCGCGGAACTGCTGCGGGCGGCGGCCGGAGCCGCCTGAGGACCATTGCTGTGGGGCCCGTCTGCCGATCGGAGCAGACGGGCCTTGCGCTGACGGGGCTCGATGCGGAGGATGCGGGTGGGGACCGGGGCCCCCGTGTCGGTAACGGCAGGGGCGGACCGCTACCCGGAGTACACAACAGGAGACAGCGATGTCCCATGAGGCTCATGAGGCTCACGAGCCCGAGACCCCGCATCTCGACTTCCAGGGCACCACGCCGTACGAGGACTACGTCAAGGCGGACGTGCTCACCCACCTCCAGCACACCCTCTCCGACGACCCCGGAGAGATGGTCTTCCTGGTCACGACCCAGGTGATGGAGCTGTGGTTCACGGTCATCGTCCACGAGTGGGAGACCGCGGCGCGCGCCCTGCGCTCCGACGACGTGCCGGTCGCGATCGACGCGCTGAAGCGTTCCGTACGGGAGCTGGAGGCGCTCAACGCCTCCTGGAAGCCGCTCGGCCAGCTCACCCCCGCCCAGTTCAACGCGTACCGCAACGCGCTGGGGGAGGGCTCCGGCTTCCAGTCGGCGATGTACCGCCGCATGGAGTTCCTGCTCGGCGAGAAGTCCGCGTCCATGCTCGTCCCGCACCGGGGCGCCCCCCGCGTCCACGCGGAACTGGAGAAGGCGCTGCACGAGCCGAGCCTGTACGACGAGGTGCTGCGCTTCCTCGCCCGGCACGGGCACGCCGTCCCGTCCTCGGTCCTGGAGCGCGACGTCTCACAGCGTTACGAGCCCTCGGCGGAGGTCGAGGCGGTGTGGACGCAGGTCTACTCGGGGGACGGGGCCGACCGGATCGCCCGTCTCGGCGAGGCGCTGACCGACGTCGCCGAGCTGGTCTGGCGCTGGCGCAACGACCACCTCGTCGCCACCCGCCGCGCGATGGGCGCGAAGCCCGGCACGGGCGGCTCGGCCGGGGTGGCCTGGCTGGAGCGGCGCGCCCAGAAGAACGTGTTCCCCGAGCTGTGGACGGCGCGGTCGTATGTCTGAACTGACGCTGCTCGCGGAGAAGTTGGACGCCGCTGACGAACTCGCCGCCAAGCGCGCCGAATTCGTCCTCGACGACGTGGTCTACCTCGACGGAAACTCGCTGGGCGCGCTGCCCGCGAGCGTGCCGGGACGGGTGGCGGACGTGGTGCACCGCCAGTGGGGCGAGCTGCGCATCCGCTCCTGGGACGAGAGCGGCTGGTGGACCGCGCCCGAGCGGATCGGCGACCGCATCGCGCCGCTGGTCGGCGCGGCGGCCGGGCAGATCGTCGTGGGCGACTCGACAAGTGTCAACGTCTTCAAGGCACTTGTGGCAGCCGTGCGTCTGGTGGAGGGCGTGGGTGACGGCCGGGACGAGATCCTCGTCGACGCGACGACCTTCCCCACGGACGGGTACCTGGCCGAGTCGGCCGCCCGGATGACGGGCCGCACACTGCGACCGGTGACGCCGGGGGAGGTGCCGGACGCCCTCTCGCCGCGTACGGCCGCGGTACTCCTCAACCACGTCGACTACCGGACGGGCCGCCTGCACGACCTGCCCTCGCTGACGGCGGCGGTGCACGAGGTGGGCGCCGTCGCGGTCTGGGACCTGTGCCACAGCGCGGGCGCGCTGCCGGTCGGGCTCGACGAACACGAGGTGGACCTGGCGGTCGGCTGCACCTACAAGTACCTCAACGGCGGCCCAGGTTCACCGGCGTACCTCTACGTCCGACAGGACCTCCAGGACCGCTTCGAATCCCCCCTGCCGGGCTGGACCTCGCACGCCGAACCCTTCGGCATGCGCCCCACATACGAACCGGCCTCCGGTGCGTCGCGTGGCCGCGTGGGCACGCCCGACATCCTCTCCATGCTCGCCCTGGAAGCGGCCCTGGAGGTGTGGGACGACGTCACGATCGAGTCGGTCCGCACGAAGTCCCTCGCGCTGACGGACTTCTTCCTGCGCGCCGTGACGGAGTACGCCCCCGCGGGCCGCGTCGAGTCACTGACTCCTGTGCCTCACGAGGAGCGGGGCAGCCAGGTCGCGCTGCGCTGCGACGACGCGGGCGACGTCATGAAGCGGCTCATCGAGCGGGGGGTCGTCGGGGACTTCCGCCACCCGGATGTGCTGCGGTTCGGCTTCACGCCGCTGTATGTCGGGTTCGCTGATGTCGAGAGGGCGGCGAGGGTGCTCGGGGAGGTACTGGGGGAGGTGCCGGCCTAGCCTGCGGGCAGTCGTTGCCGGCTTGGCCTGCGGCAGTCGTGCCGCTGGGGCGGCACGGGTGGGCGCAGGCGGCACCCCGCCGGCGCGGGCAAGCGACCCGCCCCCCCCGGGTGTCGCCCCCGTGTCGCCCCCCTGCCGCCCCCGTGCCGTCCTCACCGAGCGTCACATCCTGGTGTCCGCGCACGTCACCCGCCTGGTACCGTCCCCGCCAACGGTCGAATCCCCTTCCTCGTCCGTCACTCCCGTCCCATCCAAGTCCGTTTCGTCGCTGAGAGGTTGGAGCATGCCGGACGACGTCGCAGCTGCCAGGGCCGCCGCCGAAGAGGAGTCGGCCTTCTCGCACCCGGCGGTCGACCCCGACACCACCGCCCCTTACGGCGACCACCCCGACCAGGTGATCGACTTCTACGCCCCCCGCACCGAGGCCGGTCCGGGCGGCCCCGCCCCCCTGGTCGTCGTCCTGCACGGCGGCGCCTGGCGGGCCCCCTACGACCGCCGCCACATCACCCCGTTCGCGGACTTCCTGGCCCGTCACGGTTTCGCCGTGGCCAACGTGGAGTACCGGCGCGGGGGCGGGACCGCGGGGGCGTCGGAGCCGGTCGCCGGTCGCTGGCCGGACACCTTCGACGACGTGGCGGCCGCCCTGGACGCGCTGCCCGACCTCGTCCGGGAGGCCCTCCCGCAGGCCGACCCGCGCCGCATCGTCCTCACCGGCCACTCGGCCGGCGGCCACCTCGCCCTGTGGGCCGCGGCCCGCCATGTGCTGCCCGCCGACGCCCCCTGGCGCACCGGCGGCCCGGCCCTGCTGCGGGGCGTGGTCGCGCTCGCCCCGATCGCCGACTTCGCGGTCGCCGACAAGCTGGACGTCTGCGCAGGCGCGGCCCGCCAGTTGCTGGGCGGCGACGAGAGCGCGTTCGCGGAGCGCCGCGCGTACGCCGACCCGGCACTGCTGCTGCCGACCGGCATCGCGACGACCCTGGTCCAGGGCCGGGCGGACGTGGACGTACCGTTCGCCGTCGCCGATGCGTACGCGGAGGCGGCCGCGAAGGCCGGGGAGGTGGTGGGCCTGACGCTGCTGGAGGACGTCGGCCACTTTCCCCTGATCGACCCGGCGGCCGACGCGTGCGCGGTGGTGGTGGAGGAGATCGCGCAGCTGGCCTGGTGAGGCGCGGCTTCGTCAAAGTTCCCCGGTTGTACCCGCACTGGCACCCCGGTCGTACCCGTAGTACCTGAGAGCTACTTCGCAGATGAGTTCCCTGGCGTGACGCGGACGACGACCGCGTCTCCGTAACTTCCCATCCAGACGGGCCCGATGGACGGGCGGACGGATGGGGAGGGCGGGGCTGTGGGGGCTTATGCAGGGCCACGGGAGGCGGCGCCGACGACGGACCTGCCGGAGGCGGGTGTCGCGGACAGTGGCCCTGGCCGGGGGCAGTCGTGCCGCGGGGGCGATGGGGATCCCACCGCTGGAGCCAAGCCGAGAGCGGGGGAGGGCGGGCGCGGCCGTGCCCGGCAGGTGTCGGCGAGCGACATCTCCGCAGCACGCGGCCGTGCCCGGCAGGCGCCGCCGAGCGACCCCCCCACAACACGCGGCCGTACCCGGCAAGTACCGCCGAGCGACACCCCCACAACACGCGGCCGTACGCGGCAAGTACCGCCGAGCGACACCTCCACAGCACGCCACCGCACGAGCAAATGGCGCCGGGCCACCCTCGCCGTCCTCATCACCGCCGCCCTGGTGCTCCCCCTCTCCGCCGCCGCGCACCCCGAGATCCCCGCACCGGCACCCGCCGCGCTCGCTCCGCCGACGGTGGCCACGCTCGACGAGGCGTACGCGGCCAACCGGGCCAACGCCGCCGAGGCGTCCCGTATGGCGGCTGCCCACGGCGACCACGACCGTGCCGCGGCGGACCGGGCCATGGCCAGTCTCTCCCGCGACTTCCTCACCTTCGACGGCCGAGGCTCCGGCCTGGCCACGGAGGTCCTCGGCGACCTCGCCCACGCCGACCGGGTGGCCGTCCTCGTCCCCGGCTCCGACACCTCACTCGACACCTACGGCCGCTTCCGAGCGACGGCGACCGCCCTGCGCGCGAAACTGACCCGACAGGCCCCCATCGGCACCGGCATCGCGGTCGTCGCCTGGCTCGGCTACGAGACACCCGGCACGATCAGCGCGACGGTCACGACCACCGACCGAGCCGAACAAGCCGCCCCACACCTGCGGGAGTTCATCCACATCCTGCGCGGCATCGTCGGCGACAAGGCGAGCATCTCTCTCCTCTGCCACTCCTACGGTTCCGTCGTCTGCGGCGGGGCGGCCAAAGACGCCGAAGACCTCGACGTCGACGACATCGCCCTCATCGGCAGCCCCGGCACCGGCGCCGACTCCGCCGCGGCCCTGCACACCCGGGCCCGCGTCTGGGCGGCCCGCGGCGCCGACGACTGGGTGGCGGAGGTCCCGCACGTGAAGGCCGACCTGTTCGGCACGACCGTCGGCTTCGGCACCGACCCGGTCTCCCCGGCGTTCGGCGCCCGCGTCTTCGCCGCCGGCGACGGCGGCCACAGCGACTACTTCAGACCGGGCTCGGTCTCCCTGGCCAACCTCGCCCGGATCGTCCTCGGCGACACCTCGGAGGTGACGCGTGCGTGAGACCACCCTGCGCCGCTTCCACACGGGCATACGACAGGGCGCCGACCGGGTCGACGCCGCCACCCCCGCCGACCGGGACCGCGCTGTCGACGCCCTGCGCGCCTTCGCGATCCTCGGCGTCGTCCTCGGCCACTGGCTGGTGACCGCCCTGGTCGCGGACGGCGGCACGCTGCACACCGCGAGCCCGCTGCAGCACATGCCCTGGCTGGCCCCGATCTCCTGGGTCTTCCAGACGCTCGCCGTGTTCTTCCTGGTGGGCGGTCATGTGGCCACCAAGGGCTACACCTCGGCCCGCGCCCGAGGCACGACGTACGGCGCATGGCTGACCGCCCGCCTGTCCCGGCTGTTCAAACCGGTGGCGGCCGTCCTCACCCTGTGGACCGTGGCCGCGCTCGCGCTCCTCCTCAACGGCGTCGAGTTCGAAACGGTCCGCGCCCTGGTCAAGTTGGCGCTGTCGCCCCTGTGGTTCCTGCTGGTCTTCGCCGTGCTGACGGCCGCGACCCCGCTGCTGACCCGGCTCAACCCGCTCTGGCCGTTGGCCGTCGTCCTCCACGTGGACCTGCTGCGCTTCGGCCTCGGCGGCCCGTCCTGGCTCGGCTGGGTGAACCTGGCCGCGGGCTGGCTGGTGCCCTACACCCTGGGCGCCGCCTGGACACGGGGAGAACTGGACCGCCGTCGCGCCGCCTGGCTGCTGCTCACCGGCGGTACGGCGACGACCACGGCGCTCGTCGCATGGGCGGGCTACCCCGCGTCGATGGTCGGGGTCCCGGGCGCAGGGGCCTCCAACCTGAACCCGCCGACGCTGGCCGCCGTCACCTTCGGCCTGGCCCAGTGCGGCCTCGCCCTGCTTCTGCGCGACCGGCTGGGCCGCGCCCTGCGCCGACCGGTGGCCTGGGCGGCAGTGGCACTCGTCAACCTCTCGGCGATGACCATCTTCCTGTGGCACCAGACCGCCCTCATGGCCACCACGGCCACGGGACTCCCCGCCGGCCCGCTCCCCGGCCTGCACACCGTCCCCGACGGCCTGGCCTGGGTGTGGGCCCGACTCGCCTGGCTGCCGGTCTTCGCCCTGGTCCTCGCGGTGTGCTGGACGGCGTTCCGCCACCACGAGCAGGGCGGACGCAGGCGTACCGAACGCGCGCGCCGCTCCTCGCGGGTGGTCCGCGTGCACCGGACGTCGGGGCGTACGGGGGCGCGTCGTGTCTGAGGGGCCCTTGCACCATGAGCGTCCGATCAGGCCGCGCGACCCGGGCGGGCATGGTGCAAGGACCCCTAAGGTGGGCCGTGTGACGGAGACGGGGGCGGAGCGCGTGCTCCGGCGGTACGTCCTGCGCTGGTTGCGGGTGCTGCGCGACGATCTGCTCACCTTCAGGGCGGACCCGCTGCCGCCTTCCGTGTGGCTGCGCTGGCTGCCGCACGGCCTGTTGTGCATCGTCGCGTTCGGGGTCACCTTCGGAGCGGTGGCGCAGCTCGGGGACAACGGCGGAGTGGGCCCCCAGATCGCCTTCCTGATCGGGATCGCGCAGGGCGGCGCGGTGGTGCTCGCGTTGTGGCGGCCCGTCCCCGCCTGGTTGCTCACGACGGCGGCCATGCTGGTGGGCGCCGTCGAGGTGCGCCGCCAGCTGATGGCCGGCGACGCCCAAGACTTCACCTGGCCCTGGACGGCGGCCGGGATCATCGGGCAGATGGCCGTGCTGCTGCTGCTCGCGCTGCGCGTGCCCACCCGTGTCTCCGCCGAGGCACTTGCCCTGACCGCGCTGCTGACGTGGCTCGTGCAGGGGCAGTGGGGCGCGGCGGGCTACACGCCCACCGGGGTCACGGCCGTCACCCTGTTCGCGGTCGTCGTGGTGCTCGGCACCGCCCTGCGCGGCCGCCGCGAGGCCCGCGCCCAACTGGTCGAGCAGACCACGCTCACCGCCGAGGAGCGCGCCCGCCGCACCCTGCTGGAGGAGCGCAGCCGGATAGCGCGCGAGCTGCACGACGTGGTGGCCCACCACATGTCCGTCATCTCCATCCAGGCCCAGGTCGCCCCCCACCTCGTCGAGGACCCGTCCGAGGAGCTGAAGGAGAACCTCGCCGGCATCCGGCAGAACGCGCTGGAGGCCCTGACCGAACTGCGCCGGGTCCTGGGCGTCCTGCGCTCGGAGCAGTTGGAGGTGCCGAAGACGCTGGGCGGAACCGGGTCCGCGG
Organism: Streptomyces sp. NPDC043427; assembly: GCF_056436655.1. Lineage (NCBI taxonomy): Bacteria > Bacillati > Actinomycetota > Actinomycetes > Kitasatosporales > Streptomycetaceae > Streptomyces > Streptomyces sp. NPDC043427. Next base: position 65,821 of record NZ_JBWKCC010000016.1, read on the forward strand.
ACGACGTGACCCCACACGCCCCGCAGCCCACCCTCGACCGGCTCGACGCGCTCGTGGAGAACACCCGCAGCGCGGGCCTGACGGTGACCCTCGAAGTGGCCGGTGACCGGCGGCCGTTGCCGCCCGGAGTGGAGCTGTCGGCGTACCGGATCGTGCAGGAGGCGCTGAGCAACGTCCTGCGGCACGCGCCCGGCGCGACCGCCCGTGTCATGGTCGAGCACCACACGTTCGGGTTGAGCATGATGGTCGTCAACTCGCGCCCGACCAGCCCGGCGCCCCCGTCGGCGGGCGCCGGGCACGGGCTGCTGGGCATGCGGGAGCGGGCCGCGATGCTCGGCGGCGGCCTGTGGGCGGGCCCGGAACCGGACGGCGGCTACCAGGTGTCCGCCTTCCTCCCGGCGCAGGTGCCCACCGACGGCCTCGACCATGTGTTTCCGGCGCCCGCGGCCGCCCCGGCCCTCGATCCGAAGGACTCCACCGCATGACGAGCAGCCCCATCCGCGTCCTCATCGCCGACGACCAGCAGATGGTCCGGCAGGGCTTCACCGTGCTGCTCAACACCCAGCCCGACATCGAGGTGGTCGGCCAGGCGATCCACGGACTCGACGCCGTCGCCAAAGTGGCCGAACTCGCCCCCGATGTCGTCCTCATGGACATCCGCATGCCCGAACTCGGCGGTATCGAGGCCACCCGCCGCATCACCGGCGAGCGCCCGGACATCAAGGTGCTGGTGCTGACCACCTTCGACCTCGACGAGTACGTGTACGAAGCGCTGCGCGCCGGTGCGTCCGGGTTCCTGCTGAAGGACGCGTCCGCCGACCAACTCGCCGAGGCGGTACGGGTGGTGGCCGCCGGCGACGCCCTGCTCGCGCCCGGCGTCACCCGACGACTGATCACCGAGTTCTCCCGCCTGGACGACCGGCCCCGCGCCCCGCTCAAGGAACGCGTCGGCGGTCTGACCGAGCGGGAGACGGAGGTTCTGGCCCTGATCGCGCAGGGCCTGTCGAACGCGGAGATCGCCGAGCGCCTCGTCGTCGCCGAACAGACCGTGAAGACCCACGTGGGCCGCATCCTGGTCAAGCTGGGCCTCAGGGACCGTACCCAGGCGGCGGTCTTCGCGTACGAGTCGGGACTGGTGAGACCGTCCGGGTACTGACGGGGAGCCGGTGACGGGGAGCCACGGTCGGCTCCCTTCTCAGTCCCCCTACTGAGTCCCCTTCTCAGCCCCCTTGTCCACCCCGTAGTACCTGAGACGGACCCGGCAGGACCCCCCTCACTGGTGACGACCGCGCCCCCGGTCCCGGCCTACCGTTCTGTACGTGACCGAGACGACCCAGACGCACCTCAGCTCCCCGGACGGCGGGAGCAGGCCGCGCAGCCCGGAGTTCCGGGTGGCGATGGAAGCCCTGCGCGGGCTGCGACAGGACCTGTTCCACGACGCCTTCGCCTACGACCCGCTCCCACGTATGCGGGTCGACGGCCCCCTGACCAGGCAACTGTCTCCGCGCCTTCGGGAGTACGCGGCGTGGACGCCGCACGCCGTCGTGGCCTTCATGGGCCTGCTGGCGATGACGATCGCCGCCTCGTCGGCGAACGCCGGCGGAGGGGACGTCACCACGCTGCTGAGCGCCGTCCTCGCGCTGGCCCCGGTGCTGCTGACGCTGGTGCGGCCGGTCGCCGCCTTCTGGTTGTCCATGGCGGCCACCCCGGTCACCGCGGTGTTCGGCGACAGCTGGGACGACTGGCCGTGGCAGGCGGGCAGCTTCGTCTGCCACCTCGTGGTGCTGACGGTGGTGGCACTGCGGACCAGGCCCCGCGTCGCCGGGTGGATGTGGGCGCTGACCGCCGTGTACGGCTTCGTCGTGACCACGACGCTCGGAGCCGGCCCCTACAGTTCGAACACCGCCCCCATGCTGGTCATATCAGCACTCGTGCTGCTCGGCGTCACCGTCTGGCACACCCGCCGGCATGCCCGGCAGGAGGTGACCGCCCAGCAGACGGTGACCGCGCACGAGCGGTCCCGGCGCACGCTGCTGGAAGAGCGCACCACGATCGCCCGCGAGCTGCACGACGTGGTCGCCCACCACATGTCGGTCGTCGCCATCCAGGCGGAGGCCGCGCCCTACCGGGTGGAGAACCCGCCGCCGGAACTGGAGCGCGCCTTCGTCACCATCCGCGAGAACGCCGTGGCGGCCCTGACCGAACTGCGCCGTGTCCTCGGCGTGGTCCGCGCCGAGGACTACGAGGCCCCGGACGCCCCCCAGCCCACCCTCGCCGACCTGGAGGCACTCCTCGACAACGTCCGCGACGCCGGCCTGAGCGTCGACAAGGTGGTCACCGGCGCGGTCCGCGAACTCCCGCAGGGCGTCGAACTGTCGGCGTACCGCATCGTCCAGGAGGCGCTGAGCAACACCCTGCGGCACGCCCCCGGCGCGAGCGCCCGCGTGGAGATCGGCTACGTCCTCGGCGGCCTCGGCCTGCGCATCGTCAACGGCGCGCCCCCCGAGCTCTCCCTGCTCAAGCCCTCACCCGGCGCGGGACACGGCATCACCGGCATGCGGGAGCGTGTGTCGATGCTGAACGGCGAGATGACGGCGGGCCGCACGGACGACGGGGGGTACGAGGTGACGGTGTTCCTGCCGGTCGCCATGGTGAGTGAGGATGAGGCATGACCATCCGCGTACTGATCGCCGACGACCAGATGATGGTCCGCGAGGGCTTCTCCGTCCTCCTGAACGCGATGCCGGACATCGAGGTCGTGGGCGAGGCGGTCAACGGCCGCGAGGCGGTCGACCGAGTCCGCGAGCTCACCCCCGACGTCGTCCTGATGGACATCCGCATGCCGGAGCTGAACGGCATCGAGGCCACTCGCGAGATAATCGCCGCCGACGGCACGGCGAAGGTCCTGGTCCTGACCACCTTCGACCTCGACGAGTACGTCTACCAGGCCCTGCGCGCCGGTGCCTCCGGCTTCCTCCTGAAGGACGCCTCGGCCCGCCAACTCGCGGACGGCGTAAGGGTGGTGGCCGCCGGCGAGGCCCTGCTGGCCCCCTCCGTCACCAAACGCCTGATCACGGAGTTCTCCAAACTCTCCGACACCCCCCGCCTCCCCGCCGCCCATGCGGCCTACTGCGACCTCACCGAACGCGAGACAGAGGTCCTCGTCCTCATCGCCCAGGGCCTCTCGAACGCGGAGATAGCCGAACACCTGGTCGTCGCCGAGTCCACCATCAAAACCCACGTGAGCCGCGTCCTGGTCAAACTGGGCCTACGAGACCGCACCCAGGCAGCGGTCTTCGCCTACGAGGCCCGCCTGGTGACGCCGGGCTGACCACGACACCCCTGGTCAGCGGGGGGTCCGGCGGGCTAGCGTCCGTTCATGGCAGCCTTCGATCCCTGGGACCCGGCGTTTCTCGCCGACCCGTACCCCGCCTATGCCGAGCTGCGTGCCCGAGGGCGCGTGATCCGTTTCGAGCCGACCGACCAGTGGCTCGTGCCGCACCACGCGGACGTGTCGGCGTTGCTGCGGGACAGGCGGCTGGGGCGGACGTATCAGCACCGGTTCACGCACGAGGACTTCGGGCGGACGGCGCCGCCGGCGGAGCACGAGCCGTTCCACACGCTGAACGACCACGGGATGCTCGACCTGGAGCCGCCGGACCACACCCGCATCCGGCGCCTGGTGTCGAAGGCGTTCACCCCGCGCACGGTGGAGCGGCTCAAGCCGTACGTGCACGGGCTGGCGAACGAACTGGTGGGTGCCCTCGTCGAGGCGGGCGGGGGCGATCTGCTCACCGACGTGGCGGAGCCCCTGCCCGTCGCGGTGATCGCCGAGATGCTCGGCATCCCCGAGTCCGACCGGGCACCCCTGCGCCCCTGGTCCGCGGACATCTGCGGGATGTACGAGCTGAACCCGTCGGAGGAGACCGCGGCGAAGGCGGTCCGGGCGTCCCTGGAGTTCTCGGAGTACCTCACGGAACTGATCGCCGTCCGTCGCAAGGAGCCCGGCGACGACCTCATCTCGGGGCTGATCGAGGCACACGACGAGGGTGACCGTCTCACCGAGCAGGAGATGATCTCCACCGCCGTCCTGCTCCTGAACGCCGGCCACGAGGCCACGGTCAACGCCACGGTGAACGGCTGGTGGGCCCTGTTCCGCAACCCCGACCAGCTCGCGGCCCTGCGCGCCGACCACTCCCTCGTCCCCTCCGCCGTCGAGGAGCTGATGCGCTACGACACCCCGCTCCAGCTCTTCGAACGCTGGGTCCTGGACGACATCGAGATCGACGGCACGGTCATTCCCCGTGGCGCGGAGATCGCCATGCTCTTCGGCTCCGCCAACCACGACCCCGAGGTCTTCGCCCACCCCGAGCGGCTGGACCTCTCCCGCAAGGACAACCCCCACATCTCCTTCAGCGCCGGTATCCACTACTGCATCGGCGCACCCCTGGCCCGTATCGAGCTGGCCGCCTCGATGACGGCGTTGCTGGAGAAGGCCCCGACCCTGAGCCCGGCGGCGGAGCCGCTACGGAAGCCGAACTTCGTGATCCGTGGGATGGAGGGGCTCAGCGTCGCGCTCTGACGACGGCGCGGGCGAGGGCCCGGACCGCGAGGGCGGCGACGGCGCGGGCGAGGGCCTCGGACCGCGAGGGCGGCGACGGTGCCGAGGAGGGCCAGGGGCAGTTCGGCGTAGAGCAGGCTCCGGTCCGGCCCCTGCTCGAAGCGCCGTACCCGCCCTCGCGCCCCGCCCGTCCACACGGCAAGCCCCGCCCCCGCTCCGAGCGCGGCGATCAGACCCCCGGCGGCGGCCTCCGGACGTTGTCCCATGCCGGGGAAGGACGCCCCACGGCCACCCCGGGTTTCCCGCCACCCCGGCCGGCCCTCACGTCATCATGTCCCGCAGCCGCAACCCAGCCACCCCCGCCGCCACCAGCACCACAGCCACCCCCGTCAGCCCCAGCACCGGCCCCCAGGCCATCCCCCCACCTGGCAACTTCGGCACATGCCCGAACGGTGACAGATCCAGCACCGCCCGCGGAGCGTCCAGTGCGGGCCCTACCCAGCCGACCAGGAGTACCGCGCCCGCCACGCCCCACGCCCCCATCGACGCCCGCGGGGCCACCCCGTACAGCAGTACCGCCAGCCCTCCGACCACCCAGATCGCCGGCAGCTGCACCAGACACGCCCCCAGGATCGGCCCGACCTTCTCGCCGTAACCGGCCGCGAAGCCCAGGCCCGCGAAAAGCATGATCAGGGCGGCGCCGCCGAAGGCGATCACCAGGTGGCCGGCCGCCCACCGCAGTCGGCCCACCGCGTTCGCCAGTACCGGTTCCGCCCGGCTGGAGGTCTCCTCGCCGTGCAGGCGCAGGACGGACGCCACCACGTACAGCGAGGCGACCAGCCCGAGCATCCCGATCATCGAGGCGAGGAACGCGTCCGTGAGGGCGCCCTGGCCGCCCATGCGGGCGAAGATCTCCCGGGCCCGCTCGTTGTCGCCGACCAGGTCGGCCGCCCCGTCCGTCATCCCGCCGTAGACGACCCCGGCGAGGAGGAAGCCGAGGCTCCAGCCGAGCACGCCGCCCCGCTGAAGCCGCCAGGCCAGCGCACCCGCCGAGCCGAGGCGGCCCGTAGGGGGGCCAGGTCGGGTGGGCAGGAAGCTCATGCCGACGTCCCGGCGCCCGGCCAGCGCATAGGCCACGGCCGCCTGAGCGGTCACCGCCGCGACGAACAGCGCCAGCACCCACCAGCGTTCGTCCGCGTACGGCCGCAGGTTCTCCAGCCAGCCGAGCGGCGACAGCCACGTCAGCACGGACGAGCCGTCATCCGTCGCCGAGTCGCCCGCCGCGCGCAGGACGAAGGCCGCGCCCAGGACCGCCGAGGTGAGCCCCCGGGCGAGACGCGCGCTCTCGGTCAGCTGTGCGGCGATCGCCGCCATCGTGGCGAAGAGCATCCCGACGGCCGCGAGCCCGAGCCCGAGGGCCAGGGCGCCGGCGGCACCCTGCCCGGCCAGCCCCGCCGTGACCAGCACCGCGATCAGGGCGTTCGCGACGCCCGCCGCCAGCAGGGCAGACGTCAGGGAGGCCCGGCGGCCCACCATGCCGGAGGCGATGAGCTCCTGTCGGCCGCTCTCCTCCTCGTCCCGGGTGTGCCGTACGACGATCAGGAGGCTCGTCACGGCCGCGACCGCCCCCGCGTAGACGCCGATGCGCCAGGCGGTGAGGGCGCCGAGGGAGTCGTCGAAGACGGGGCCGACCAGGGCGCGCAGGGAGGAGTTGGTGGCCATCTGCGCCCGGAGGTCGGCGCGTTCGGCGGCCGTGCCGTACAGGCCCTTCAGGGTGTTCGGCATGGAGAGGACCATCAAGGCGTTCACCCCGATCCAGACCGGGATCATCACCCGGTCGCGGCGCAGAGCGAAACGCAACAGCGTTTTGGTACCGGTGAGCTGAGGCGCGAGCGTGGTCATGACGCTTCCACCTCGTCCTGGTAGTGCCGCAGGAACAACTCCTCCAGTGTGGGCGGCGTCGAGGTCAGCGACCGTACGCCCGACTCGCTCAACGACCGTAGGACGGCGTTCAGTTGGTCCGTGTCGACCTGGAGCCGGACGCGTCGGCCCTGGACGTCGACGTCGTGCACGCCCGGCAGCCGGGCCAACCCGTTGGGCGGGCCGGCGAGTTCCGCCGTCACGCTGGTACGCGTCAGATGGCGCAGGTCGGCGAGCGAGCCGCTCTCCACGGTCCGACCCTTGCGGATGATGCTGACCCGGTCGCAGAGCTCCTCGACCTCGCTCAGGATGTGCGAGGACAGCAGGACGGTCCGCCCGCGCTCCCGCGCCTCCCCCACGCAGCGCTGGAAGACCTCCTCCATCAGCGGGTCCAGGCCCGAGGTCGGCTCGTCCAGGATGAGCAGGTCGACGTCCGCGGCGAAGGCGGCGACGAGGGCGACCTTCTGCCGGTTGCCCTTCGAATACGTCCGGCCCTTCTTCGTGGGGTCCAGCTCGAAGCGTTCGACCAGCTCGGCGCGGCGCCGTGCGTCCAGGCCTCCGCGCAGTCTGCCGTACAGGTCGATGACCTCACCGCCGGAGAGGTTGCGCCACAGTGTCACGTCTCCGGGGACGTACGCGATCCTGCGGTGGACCTCCACCGCGTCCTTCCACGGATCGCGGCCGAGGATCTGCGCGGCGCCCGAGTCGGCGCGCAGCAGGCCGAGCAGGACGCGGATGGCGGTGGACTTGCCGGCGCCGTTGGGGCCGAGGAAGCCGTGTACCTCACCCGCCTCGACCTCCAGGTCGAGCCCGTCGAGTGCGTGCGTACGGCCGAAGGACTTGTGCAGTCCGGACACGGTGATGGCCTTGGTCATGTTTCAGAACGTACGCTTCTTTCAGAAATTTGTGAAGTTAAGGAACTCAGTGAATCGCCGTATAGGATGACGTCATGAGCGAGGGTGCGAGCGAGCGCGGGCGGGAGCCCGAGGCCGTGTCGAGGTTCGTCGAGTCCTTCGCGGCGCAGCTCGTCGAGGCCGGGATGCAGCGCATGCCCGCCAGGGTCTTCGCCGCGCTCCTCTCCTCCGACGAGGGTGCGCTGACCTCCGCCGAGCTCGGCGACCAGCTCCGCATCAGCCCCGCCGCCGTCTCCGGCGCGGTCCGGTACCTCGCCCAGCAGCACATGGTCTCCCGCGAGCGCGAGCCCGGCTCACGGCGCGAGCGCTACCGCGTGCACAGCAACCAGTGGTATGAGGCCCTGACCAACCGCGAGGCCGTCCTCAAGCGCTGGGAGGGCGCCCTGCGCGAGGGCGTCACCAGCCTCGGCGGCGACACCCCGGCAGGCCGCCGCATGGCCGAGACCCTCGCCTTCTTCGAGTTCGTCGACGGCGAGATCGCGGCCATGATGGAACGCTGGCGCGTCCACCGCGAGCGGGTCTTCGGCGCCGGCTGACGTCACCAGGCTTCCGAAGATTTTTCCACTAAATCCTATTTGTCCGATTGACTTCCCCTCTTTGTGGTTAGCCGGGTGGACCGAGCGCTAAAAAGCCATAGGTGAAGGAGGGTGACCGTGATCACCCGCGAGCAGATACCCACCGTCCTCGACCATCCCGTCTACGACGATCACGGCAACAAGATCGGCGAAGCCAAGCACGTCTTCCTGGACGACACCACCGGCCAACCTGAGTGGATCAGCGTCAGGACCGGCCTGTTCGGTACCAAGGAGTCGTTCGTCCCGATGCACGACGCGACCGTGGCGGGGGACCACCTCGAGGTGCCCTACGCCAGGGACAGGGTGAAGGAAGCCCCGAACGTCGACATCGAAGCCGGCGGCCACCTCTCGGAAGACGAGGAGCACCGCCTTTACGAGTACTACGGCGTCGACTGGGACGCTGCCTGGCAGCAGGCACCGGCCGCGGGCGGCCGGCCCGACCTCGGCACCGACACGGCCATGCAGGCCGGGACCGCCGCCGGCGATGACGCGATGACCCGTTCCGAGGAGCGGATGCACGTCGGAGTCGAGCGGCACGCGACCGGCCGGGCCCGGCTGCGCAAGTACGTGGTCACCGAGGAAGTCCAGCAGACCGTCCCCGTACGCCACGAGGAGGTGGTGGTCGAGCGCGAGCCGATCACCGAGGCCAACGTGGACGCGGCGCTGTCCGGCCCGGAGATCACCGAAGCGGAACACGAGGTGACCCTGCATGAGGAGCGCCCCGTGACGCGGACCGAGACCGTCCCCGTCGAACGCGTCCGGCTGGGCACCGAGGAGCACGTCGAAGAAGAGACGGTCGAGGGCGAGATCCGCAAGGAGCGCATCGAGACCAGCATCTCCGATGAAACCGATGTGTCCGATGAAACCGGGGAAACCCGGGGAAACCGGCGCAACCGGTGAAACAGACCGGCGGCCCGGCCCTGGCGGCCGTGCTCGACCGCACCCTCACCGACACGCAACGGAGAAACCCATGGCCCAGGTGACCCAGCCCCTCACCGATGACAGCATCAAGGTCCGACAGCTCAACCACTACCAGTTCAGCTGGGTCGCCGGAGAACCCGGTGCCCGCGGCACCTTCACCCTGCAGCTGGTGCTCGACGAAGGTGCCTGGGAAGAAGTGCTGACCCTCGATGCCGACGACGCCGACGTTCTGCAGGACCTGCTGACGAACACGGAAACCGTTCACTACGACGTAGGCCGCCGGACCCTGATGTTCGGCGTCACCTCCGCCGGCAGCTGAAGGGCAACCGCCGACTGGTGATCACGGCTGACGGTGCCCCCGCTCGCCCGGCGTCGGCACCGTCAGCCCCCAAGCGTCCTCCCACACCGTCCACGTCCGTCTGCGCACCGGCCCCGACACCACCGCGTCCGCCCGGTACCGGAAGTCCGCGCCCGACACGGTGACGGTCCGGCCCGCCGCCCGCAGCGGCGAGGCCTCCGCGCCCACCGAAGCAGGCCGCACCTCGACCGCGGCGGCCCCGGCGCCCTCCGCCGACACGGACACCGCCGCGACCGGCTGGTCCAGGTCGACCAGCGTCACCCCGTCGACCTCCACCCGCAGCCGGGACGGCCCGGGGACGGGCACGGAGGGCTCCCGGGCGGGACGCGTCGGCACCAGCGTCCGTACGAGGAACTGGCACGTCCGCAGCCAGGGACGCCCCGGCGCCCCGGGCTCCTCCTCCGCCACCGCCGCGTGGACGGGCGGTATCCGCAACGCGTCCAGCACCACCCCGTCACTGTCGTCGACGAGCAGGTCCATCCGCCGCTCGACCCCGTCGAGCACCGCCCGTGCCGCCGCCACCGTCCCCGTCGGCACCCCCAGCGCCCCCGCCAGCGACAGCCTGCCTCCCACCGGCACCATCGACAGCACACATCCGGACAGCTCCCGGCGCCGGTGCAACAGCGACACCGCCCGCAGCAGCGCCCGGTCGTCCCCGACGACCACCGGCCGCCGTGAGCCGCGTCGCGCCAGCGCGCGGGCGAATTCCTCCGGGCCCTCCGGGAGGCAGACCTTCGTGGTCGCACCCGCGCTGAGCACGTCTTTCGCGATCCGGACGGCCTCCGCGTCCGCCCTGCGGGCGGTCGGATCGATGACCAGCAGCAGCTGATCGGAAGTCGCGGAAGTCGCCACCTCGGCCATGCCTCGCTTCCTCGGGTAGCATCTTTGTGCAAGAGCCCCTTGCGCTATTGCGCCAGGGGCTTCGTCTATTCCGGGGCATCCGGTCCGACGGGTTGCGGCCAACGAAGGTCGCTGGTGTACCAGGCATGTCCGTGCCATGTCCACCTCTGACCTTGGACATGCCCCGCCCGGAAGGGGTGTACGCGCGTGCCCGCACTTGTGCTGCTCGGTGCTCAGTGGGGTGACGAAGGCAAGGGAAAGGCAACCGACCTGCTCGGTGGCTCGGTGGACTATGTAGTGCGATACCAGGGCGGCAACAACGCCGGCCACACGGTCGTCGTCGGCGACCAGAAGTACGCTCTCCACCTCCTCCCTTCCGGAATCCTGTCCCCCGGCTGCACGCCGGTCATCGGTAACGGTGTCGTCGTCGACCCGTCGGTCCTGTTCTCCGAGCTGAACGGGCTGAACGAGCGAGGCGTCGACACGTCCAAGCTCCTGATCAGCGGTAACGCTCACATCATCACGCCGTTCAACGTCACCGTCGATAAGGTGACGGAACGCTTCCTCGGCAAGCGGAAGATCGGGACCACCGGACGCGGCATCGGGCCGACGTACGCGGACAAGATCAACCGTGTGGGCATCCGCGTGCAGGACCTCTACGACGAGTCGATCCTGACGCAGAAGGTCGAGGCGGCCCTCGACATCAAGAACCAGGTCCTCACCAAGCTCTACAACCGGCGCGCGATCGCCGTCGACCAGGTGGTCGAGGAGCTGCTGACCTACGCCGACAAGCTCGCGCCGTACGTCGCCGACACCGTCCTGGTCCTCAACCAGGCGCTGGAGGAGGACAAGGTCGTCCTGTTCGAGGGCGGCCAGGGCACGCTCCTCGACATCGACCACGGCACGTACCCGTTCGTCACCTCGTCGAACCCGACCGCGGGCGGCGCCTGCACCGGTGCCGGCGTGGGCCCGACGAAGATCAGCCGGGTCATCGGCATCCTCAAGGCGTACACGACCCGCGTCGGCGCCGGCCCGTTCCCGACCGAGCTCTTCGACGAGGACGGCGAGGCGCTGCGCCGCATCGGCGGCGAGAAGGGCGTGACCACCGGCCGTGACCGCCGCTGCGGCTGGTTCGACGCGGTGATCGCCCGCTACGCCACCCGCGTGAACGGCCTGACGGACTTCTTCCTCACCAAGCTGGACGTCCTGACCGGCTGGGAGCAGATCCCCGTCTGTGTCGCCTACGAGATCGACGGCAAGCGCGTCGAGGAGCTCCCGTACTCCCAGACGGACTTCCACCACGCGAAGCCTGTCTACGAGATGCTGCCGGGCTGGAGCGAGGACATCTCCAAGGCCAAGTCCTTCGGCGACCTGCCGAAGAACGCCCAGGCGTACGTGAAGGCGCTGGAGGACATGTCCGGCGCCCCGATCTCCGCGATCGGCGTGGGCCCGGGCCGGGACGAGACGATCGAGATCAACTCGTTCATCTAGGGTCTGAGCACGCCTGTGTCCCTGGCCGCCGACATCGGCCAGGGACACAGGTGCTTCTACGGGGTCAGCGTGCGGTCAGCTTCCACAGGTGGTCCGCCGTGCCGTTGTCCGCCCACTGCAGGACCTGTGCACCCGACGACGTGCTCATCTGGTCCACGCCGAGCAGACGGCCGCTGTTGTAGTTGGCGATCTTGTAGAAGCCGTCGCGGGCCGGGACGACCTGCCAGAGGTGGTCGGCGGTGCCGTTGTCGCCCCAGATCAGGGCGGTTCCGCCGTCGGCGGTGCTCATCTGGTTGATGCCGAGCAGCAGTCCGCTCTTCTGGTTGACGATCTTGTACAGGCCAGAGCCGGCTGCCACGAGCGTCCAGTTCTGGTCCGTGCCCGTGGTGGACGTGGCCTGGACGACCGAGGTGCCCTGAGCGGTGCCTGCGTTGAGGGTGTCCAGGGCGAGCCCGCTGTTCTTGTTGGTGATCTGGTAGCGCCCGGCCAGCGAGGTGTTGGTGCCGCTCGGGGTGATCACCAGGTGGTAGCCGTCGGCGGCGTTCATCGTCACCGGCACGGTGATCGAGCCGTTGCTGACCGTGTAGTCGGCGTCGGAGATGGTGATCGGGCCGGGGGAGGCGGTCGTACGACCGGTGTCGGGGCTGTACTCCAGCTTCACGTGGACCGTGCTGCCGAAGGCCGACAGGGAGCTCAGGCCGTTGACCGTCACCGCGCAGGAGCCGGTGCAGCCGCCCGCGACGACGCTGATCTGGTTGCCGGAGCCGTTGAGGGAGGCGAGACCGTCGATGCCAGTCGTCGCCGGAGGCGTCGTGACGAGCATGTTGCCCGACATGTCGCCGTACCACTTGTACGTCCAGTACGAGCCGTTGGGCGAGGCGCCGGTGTCGGTCAGGGTGTCGCCGAGGGTGCCGTAGTGGTTCCAGAAGGCGAGTTCCGCGTCCCGGATCCCCGTCCGCTCGAACTTGGCGGCGTAACCGATGAGGGCGCCGGAGTTGCCCATCTCGGAGGGCGTGCCGTACTCCTCGATGTCGATCGGGCGGGGGCTGATGCCGAGGCTCGACTCCAGCGCGCGGTACGCGGAGACGTGCGCGGCGATGTCCTTGCTGCCCTGGAGCTCGTGCCAGGCGATGACGTCCGGGACGGTGCCCGAGGCCTTGGCGTCGGTGAGAAACGTGCTCATCCAGGACTGGTTCCAGGCCGAGTAGCTCGGGCCCTGGATCGGGGTGGTGGCGTCCTTGGAACGGACCTCCTTGAAGGTGCGCGCCCAGCCCGCGTCGAAGGCGCCCGCGTTGGCGGTGTCCCACGTCCAGTCGGGCTCGTTCCAGAGCGCGTACGCGCTGATGTTGGTGGCGCCGGAGGACTTCACGGAGGCGACCTGCTGGTCGACCGCCGACAGCCAGTTGGTCCAGCTGACCCACTTGTAGGGGAAGTTCGGATACCAGTCCGGCATCCGTACGACCACCTTGGCCCCGGCGCGGGCCGCCTTCGGCGCCACGACGAGCGCGTCACCGGCGGGGGCGGGCTCACCGTTGGGCAGCTGGGAGCCGCCTGGGGCCATCTGCACGAAGGTGTTCGGCTTGAGGGCGTTGACCACGCTGTCGGCGGGAGTGTTGTTGTCGGCGAGGCCGTAGAGGCTGCCGGTGCCTACATGGGTGACCGAGCGCAGGGTCTGGTTGGCGTTGACCACCAGGGTCGTGGAGGAGGTGGGCACCGCCTCGGCCGGGGCTCCGGCGGCGAGGGCGGCGGTGGCGGCCAGGGCGGTGACGCCCAGGACGGCGGACAGCGGTCTTGTGCGGCTCATGACAGGGAGTTCTCCTCGGAGGGAGGGGATGGGGAGGGTCTTCAGACCTTCTGGTCCTCAGTCCTTCACCGCGCCCGCGGTCACACCCGCGGCCACGTAACGCTGGGCGAGGACCAGCAGGACTGCCGCGGGGACGGAGGCGACGACGGCGGTGGCCATGATCGCGTTCCACTCCTGGTTGTTGTTGCCGATGTACTTGTAGATGCCGAGGGTGATCGGCCTCAGGTCACCGCCGCCGTCCAGGGTGTTGGCGAAGACGAAGTCGGACCAGGCCCACAGGAAACTGAAGAGCGAGACGGTGACCAGCGCGTTGCGGCTCACCGGCAGGACGACCGACCAGAAGGTGCGGAAGGTGCCCGCGCCGTCGATGCGGGAGGCGGCGATCAGCTCGCCGGGGATGCCCGACATGAACGCCGTGAAGATCATGACGCCGAACGGCACGGCGATGGTGGAGTCGGCGATGATCAGGCCCCACCAGGAGTTCAGCAGGCCCAGGTCGAGGAAGATGCCGTAGAACCCCATCGCCATGACGATGCCCGGGATCATCTGGGCGATCAGCAGCAACAGGCCGAGGGGCCCGTCGCCGCGTGGGCGGAGTTTGGCGAGGGAGTAGCCGGCGGGCGCCGCGATCAGCAGGGTGAGGGCCACCGTCCCCAGGCCGATGAGCAGACTCGTGCCCAGGTACGGCATCTGGTCGTCGAGGACGGCCCGGTAGCCCTCGAACGTCGGGTGCAGCGGCAGCAGGTCGGGCGGGTTCTTGCGCATGTCCTGCTGCGGAGTGAGGGACACGTTGATCATCCAGTACACCGGGAACAGCATCAGCCCGGTGAGGACGAGGCCGATGACGGTGTGGCGGCGGCGCGACGTCACGCTTCCTGCCTCCTCTGGACGCGGATGTACAGCAGGCCGAAGACGAGGGCGATGAGGATGAGCAGGTTGCCGACCGCGGCACCCGGACCGAACTTCGGCAGCAGCGTGCCGAAGCCGAGCTGGTAGGACCAGGTCGCCAGGGTCGAGGAGGCGTCACCCGGCCCGCCCTTGGTCATGATCCAGATCAGGTCGAACACCTTGAGGGTGTAGACGAGCCCGAGCAGCAGCGTGATCGCCGACACCGGCCGCAGCAGCGGGAAGGTGATCCGGCGGAACACCTGCCAGGCACTCGCCCCGTCCAGGGAGGCCGCCTCGTACAGCTCCGCCGGGATGTTCTGCAGCCCGCTGTAGAGGATGACCAGGTTGAAGGGGATCCCGATCCAGACGTTGGCGACGATCACCGAGGTCAGCGCCCAGTCCGGCGAGGTGAGCCAGCCGACCGGGTCCACCCCGAAGAAGTGCAGGAAGTAGTTCACCACCCCCGACTCGCTGTTGAACATCCACGACCAGGTCGACGCCGACACGATCAGCGGCAGCAGCCACGGGATCAGGAACAGCGCCCGCAGGGTCGGGGCGAGCCGGAAGCGCCGGTTGAAGAAGACCGCGAGGGCGAGACCGACGACGTACTGGAAGGCGATCGACACGAAGGTGAAGACCATCGTGTGGCGCAGCGCCGGACCGAACGTCGGGTCGTCGAGGACCTTCTGGAAGTTGTCCCAGCCGGAGAACGGCGCGTCCCCCGCCACGAACGAGCGGACGGTGTAGTCGCGCAGGCTCAGATCGAGGTTGCGGTAGAGGGGATAGAGGTAGAAGGCGGCGAGGTAGGCGAGCAGCGGGGCGACGAAGGCGAGCGCGGTCAGCCGGCTCCGGCGCCGCTGCCTGCGGTGCAGCGACAGGGCGTCGGAGCCACTCGCCTTCGCCACCGCGTGCGCCCTCCGCGGACGGTCGACGCGGGCGATGGTCATGGGGGTCGGCCTCAGTTCTTCTGCGCGCTCGCCTGCGCCGTGTCCATCGCGGCCTGTGGGCTCTTGCTGCCGGAGAGCGCCGCCTGGACGGCGGTCCACATCGGCTGGGAGATGGTCGGGTACTTGGTGCCCAGACCGCCGCTGGTCCGGCCCCGGGCCGCGGCGACCGCGTCCACCCACGGCTTGAGCTTCGGGTTCTGCTTGACCTGCTCGGCCTGGACGGCGGCGGTGGGCGCCACGTACGTCAGCGTCGTGTCGCTGGCGAGGAGGTTGGCGTCGTTGATGAGACAGGTGACGATCTTCTTGCTGACGTCGTAGCGCGCGGTGTCCTTCTGCACGGGCACGGTGACGAACTCGCCGCCCGTCGGCACCGGCGCCGAACCGCCGTTCTGCCCCGGGACGTTGATGATGCCGTAGTCGAAGCCGGCCTTGTCGGCGTTGCCGAGCTGCCAGGTGCCGTTCTCGCCGAACGCGTAGTCGCCGGTGGCGAACTCCTGCCAGCTGGTGGTCTGCGTGTTCTGCAGGACGTCCTTCGGGGCCAGCCCGTCGTCGACCCAGCCCTTCCACAGCGACAGCGCGGCCACGCCCTTGTCGGAGTTCAGCTTGGTGAGGTCGCCGCCCGCGCCCCAGAACCAGGGCAGGAACTGGAAGCTGCCCTCCTCCGTGTTGATCGCGGAGAAGGTGATGCCCTTCTTCCCGGCCGCCTTGACCTTCCTCAGCGCCGCGGTGAGGGAGTTCCAGTCCTTGATGGACGCCGGGTCGACGCCCGCGGCGGACAGCACCTTCTTGTTGTAGTAGAGGGCGAGCGTGTTGGCGCCGATCGGCACCCCGTACGCGGAGCCGTCGATCTCGCCCGCGCCGATGATGTTCTTCTGGATCGACTTCGTGTCGAGGCCCAGGTCGCTCGTCTTGTTGAGGATCCCCGCCTCCACCAGCGTCGAGACGACCGGGTTGTCCACCATCATCACGTCGGGCGCGTTGCCCTGCTGGGCGGCCAGCAGCGCCTTGTTGCCCAGATCGGTGGTGTCGTAGGCGGTGCGCTTGACGGTCACCCCGGCCTTCGTCCCGCACTCGGCGACGCGCTTGCCCCACGGGGAGGAGGCGTCGAACTGCGGATACGGGTCCCAGAAGGTGTACGTCCCTCCGGACGCGTCGGTGGAACCCGAGGAGTCGGAGCCGCCTCCACAGGCGGTGACGGAGGCGAGCGCGCCGACGACGGTGAGCGCGGCGAGGAGTGTGCGGCGGGTGGGTATCACGGGGCTGACCTCGATGTTCGTAGGGCGAGGGTGTCAGGAGGGTCAGGGGGCAGGGGGTCAGGAGGTGGGCAGCCAGACGCGCATGCTGCCGTCTTCGCGGTTGGCCCAGGCGTAGTAGGGGAGGGCGGTCAACTCGACGGACTCGCCGGGGTGTGGGGCGGAGCCGGCGGAGGCACTGTCGGAGGCACTGAGGGAGGAGCTGTCGGCGGGGCCGTACGGCCACCAGCCCGGGTCCGGGATGTGGCGTCGCCGGCCGGCGGCGACGATCGTGGTCACGCCGCCGAGCAGGTCGGGCCGGTGCTTCACGGCGAGCGGGCGCGTGGTGTCGACGACGATGTCGTCCAGGCCGCCACCCGGGTGGTCGACCTGCTCCAGGCAGTACACGAGCGGCCCGCGCTCGATCGCCACGCAGCCGCGTACGGCGTCCACGCGCGGATCGGCGGCGGTGAACCGCGGCTCCATCCCGAGCTCCAGGACGACCCGGTCTCCCGGCGCCCAGGTCCGCTCGAGCCGCAGCCAGCCGTCGTCCACGGGACCGTCGTACGACTCCTCCCCGCACCGCACCCGCACGTCCCGGCACCACTGCGGGATGCGCAGCGAGAGCGTCCAGGGGCGGTCGGCCGGGGTCTCCTCGACGGTGAGGGCGATGGTGCCTTGCCAGGGGTAGGCGGTGTCGCAGCGGACGGCGATGCCGTCGGTGTGGGCGTCGGCGGTGTAGCGCCCGGTGACGTACTGGTGGATCTGGAGGCCGCCGTCGTCGCTGCTGGCCAGATAGTGCTCCAGGGAGGCGAGGAGCCGCATGACGTTGGGCGGGCAGCAGGCGCAGCGGAACCAGCGGGTACGGCGGGCCGACTGGTCGCCGCCGGGGTCGGTGTGGCCGTCGCGGACCTGGAGCGGGTTGACGTACAGCCAGCGCTCGCCGTCCAGCGACACACCGGCCAGGAAGCCGTTGTACAGGGTCCGCTCGATCAGGTCGGAGTAGCGGGCCTCGCCGGTGAGCAGGGCCATGCGCCAGCTCCACTGGACGGAGGCGATGGCGGCACAGGTCTCGCAGTACGCGCGCTCGTTGGGCAGCTCGTACGGATCCCCGAAGTCCTCCTCGTCGTGATGGGCGCCGAGCCCGCCGGTGAGGTGGGTCTTGGTGGTCGTCATGGCGTGCCACAACCGCTCGGCGGCTTCCCGGAGTTCGGAGTCCCCGGTCTCGGTGGCGAGGTCGGCGGCAGCGGCCAGCAGGTACAACTGCCGTACGGCGTGCCCCTCGACGTCGGTCGCCTCGCGCACCGGCACCCGGTCCTGGCAGTAGGCCTCGCCGCCGAGGAGGCCGTGGCCGTGCCGGTCGACGAAGTAGGCGGCGAGGTCGAGGTAGCGGCGCTCGCCGGTCTCCCGGTAGAGCTCGACCAGGGCGGTCTCGACCTCCGGGTGGCCGTCGATCCCGTCGAGGGGCTTGCCGCTGCCGGGGAGACCGAAGACGGAGTCGACCTGGTCGGCGAACTTCCGGGCGACATCGAGGAGTTCGCCCCGCCCGGTGGCCCGGTGGTGCGCGACGGCGGCCTGGATGAGATGGCCGGCGCAGTACAACTCGTGCCCCCAGCGCAGGTCCTGGTACTGCTCACCGCCCTTGACCAGCTGGAACCAGGTGTTGAGGTAGCCGTCGGGCTGCTGGGCGCCGGCGACGAGACCGATGATCCGGTCGACGTGGGCTTCCAGATCCCCGTCGGCGTCCTGCGCGAGCTGCCAGGCCGCGGCCTCCAGCCACTTGTAGACGTCCGTGTCCACGAAGGGGTACGCGCCCTGGAACTCACCCTCGGCCGCGCCCGCGGCGAGCCGCAGGTTGTGCAGGTTGCCCGCGGACTCCAGCAGTTCGGGGCCCTGGGGGATGGAGATGCGCGCGTTGACCTCGCGCCGGTCGAGCCAGAAGCCCGCCTCGATACCGACGACGGCGGGACGCAGGGAGGCCCGGGCGTGGGGGCCGAGGCGGACGGGGCCGATGCTGTGGGACATGGTTCTCCGAGGGAGGGGAGCGTGTTTGAGCAACCGTTTTCCTGAGCGAGAAGTAGAGGGCAGTGGCGCATCACGGTCAAGAGTTGCGACAGGGTATTTTTCGAGTTTTCCGGGGACTGGCGCACCGCTGCGGTGCCTGTCACGATGAGCCGCACCATTGCCGAAGAGGAAAAGGTTTGCTCGTGACCCCTGCCGCAGGTGCTCCAGGCTCTCCCCCCACCGGCCGGGCCAAGCTCGCCGACGTCGCCGCACTCGCGGGCGTCAGTGTGGGCACGGCGTCGAAGGCGCTGAGCGGCGCCGGCCGGATGCGCCCGGAAACCCGGCAGCGGGTGCTGGACGCGGTGGCCACCCTCGGCTTCCGCCCCAACCAGCACGCCCAGAGCCTGCACACCGGCCGCAGTTGGACGGTCGGCCTGATGACCACCGACGGCATCGGCCGCTTCAGCACCCCGGTCCTCCTCGGCGCCGAGGACGCGCTCGGCGCCGGCAAGATCTCGGTCCTGCTGTGCGACACCCGCGGCGACGCCATCCGCGAACAGCACCACCTGCGCAACCTCATGGACCGCCGGGTGGACGGCATCATCGTCACGGGCCGCCGCACGGACGCCCGCCCGCCACTGACCGGCATCACGGGCCTGGAATCCATCCCGGTCGTCTACGCGCTCTCCCCGTCGACCGACCCCACCGACACCTCGGTCGTCTCCGATGACCGGGGCGGCGCCCAACTGGCCATGGACCACCTCCTGTCCACCGGCCGCACCCGCATCGCCCACGTCACCGGCCCCGAACACCACGCCGCCGCCCGCGACCGCGCCCGCCACGCGGTGGACCACCTGGAGGCGTCCGGCCTGGGCCTGTCCACCGGCCGCGTCCACTTCGGCGAGTGGAGCGAGGCCTGGGGCCGCCGCGCCGCCGACGCGGTCCTGCGCACCGCCCCCGACACCGACGCATTCTTCTGCGGCAACGACCAGATAGCGCGGGGTGTCGCGGACGCGTTGCGCGAAAGGGGAGTCGGCGTGCCGGGTGACATCGCGGTCGTCGGCTACGACAACTGGGACACGATGGCGCTGGCGAGTCGGCCTCCGCTCACCACGATCGACATGAACCTCGCCGAGATCGGTCGCGTCGCGGCGCTGCGGTTGCTGGAGGCGATAGAGGACGTCGACGCGACACCGGGGGTGCGGCCGGTGCCTTGTCGGTTGGTGGTGCGGGAGTCGACGTGAGGGGCTCAGGTTCGGGGGGCCTGGAAGCCAGTGGTGTCGAGGGGGCAGTTGAAGGGGGCCGGGACAGCGTTCTGAGGGAGCGCGCTGGTGCGGAGGCCCCAACGGTCACTTGGAAACGTCGGAGGGCGGAGATACCTGCCCGTGCGGCTGCTGTCTGTTCTACGCTCGGTACACGACGTACCCCACACGAGTACGGGGGAGGGTGTCCGTGGAACCGATCGCACCTGAGTTGTTGATGGCCCTTGCCGGGGGAACGGCGGGCGCTGCCGGGCAGCAGATCTGGGCGTCCCTGCGGGACCTGGTCAGACGCCGACCGAGGAGCGGAGAGCTCAGCGGGGAGCCCACCGGCGACGGCGAGTTGACGGCACTGGCCCAGGCAGCTGACGACACCGCGCGGGCTCAGGAACTTGCCGAGGTTCTCGCCCGGCGCGCCCGTCAGGACCCGGCGTTCGCCCAGGCCCTGGAGTCCTGGCGCCGTGACGCGGAAGCAGTGAACAACAGCCGTACCGGCTGGGGCGACGTGCACAACAACATCTCCGGCGGCACGTTCAACGGCACGGTGGTCCAGGGAGGGCACTTCGGATCCGGGAACATCGGCAGGTAGGCGCGAACTCAGCGCCTACACCCAGACCCGCTGAGGAACGCGGACCAGGCTTCGCCGGAGACGGTGAGGGTGGGGCCGTCGGGGGTTTTGGAGTCGCGGAGGTGGATGGTGCCGGTGTCGTGGGCGGCTTCCAGGCATTCGCCGCCGCTGTCACTGCTGTAGCTGGACTTGTACCACCGCAGGGTGCCGGTCACTGGAATTCTCCCGCCAACTGCTCGATGAGGCCCAGCGATTCACGAGGACCCAGGGCCTGTGAGCGGATCTTTGCATACCGGTGCGCATATGTCGTCACCTTGGTTCTGTCGCTGACCAGGAGGCTCTCGTCCTGCGGCTCCAGGTACGCGAGGTGGTCGTGTTCGGGCGTCTCCACCAGCGTCATGTCGCCGCGACAACCGAAGTGCTCACCGCCCAGTCCGCAGTCCGACGGCAGAACCTGAAGGGTGACGTTGCGCCGCCGGGCGCACTCGACCAGGTGCAGCATCTGCCCACGCATCACCTCCCGATCCCCGATCACGCGCCGCAGCGCCGACTCCTCGACGACCAGTTCAATCAGTGCTGTCGGGTCGCGATCGAAGAGCACCCGCCGAGCCAACCGCGCCTCGACCAGTTCCTCCACGCGCTCTCCCCGCAGCGGTGGATACCCACCCCCGATCAACGCCCGAGCGTAAGCCTCCGTCTGGAACAACCCGTGCACCACAAACGTCACGTACGCCGACAATGTCAACGCCCGCTGCTCCATGCTCTTGAGCACCGCCCTTCACTCCCCGGAGTGAATTAGGCGAACCCCCGCCCAGGAAAAGCCAGTTCCGGCTTGCTTTCGTTGCTCTGCGTGCCCATAGAGTCACGCCAACAAAGAAACGCCCCCGCGGTGCGCCAACACCCGGGGGCTCGACACCGGAGCACTACCTCCAGATGCGCATTCATCGTACGACGCCCACGCGCGCGTTTTCCGTCTTCTCCAACGCTCTTCTCCGCGACCGGAGCATCTCCTGGTGTGCGGTGGGCGTACTGACGTACCTATTGAGTCTTCCGAACGAGGCCCGCGTCACCATCCGTACGCTCGCCGAGCAGCGGAAGGAAGGGCGGGCGCGGATCGCGGCGGCCCTGCATGAGCTGGAGGAATCGCGGTATCTGCGGCGAGTGGTGCGCAAGGACCGGGAAACGGGTCAACTCTTCACGGTGTACGAGGTGTTCGACGCTCCGTACGAGGACGAGCCACCCGCGGGTGAAACCGAAGAAGTTCAGAACCTGGCCTCCGGCGAGTCGGCCGACGCGGCTTCGGGCCCTCCCCCTTCGGGGGAAAAGACCAGGGAACAAGAACCTCCCTCCCCGCCCCCGGCCGAGCCGGTCGAGCCGGCTGAACCG
The DNA here is from genome assembly GCF_056436655.1 of Streptomyces sp. NPDC043427. Classification (NCBI taxonomy): domain Bacteria; kingdom Bacillati; phylum Actinomycetota; class Actinomycetes; order Kitasatosporales; family Streptomycetaceae; genus Streptomyces; species Streptomyces sp. NPDC043427. The sequence goes on from NZ_JBWKCC010000016.1 coordinate 87,489, forward strand.
GCCGACGTGAGCCAGCGCACCGCGCTCGCCGCGCAGTTGCTCGGCTCGCTGGGCCGTACCGACCCACGCCTCACCCTCGGTGCGGCCGAAGCGCTGCGGCTCGCGCCGCTCGTGGAGGCGTGGTGGGACGCGGGGGCGAGCAGCGCGCAGGTGTGGGCCGCGCTGACGGAGGGTCTGCCGCGCCCGCTGTACTCGGGGCGTGCCCTCGTGGAGAACCGGCTGCGGCGCAAGTGCCCGGCGGGGGCTCCGGCCGAGCCCGTCACCACCGTTCAGGTCGAGCTGCGCAAGCCCGGGGCCTCCGGATACCGCGAGGCCGCACGGCGCGGTGGTGCGGCGGCGCGGGCGCTGCTGCGGGGGCGTCCGGCGCTGGCCTAGCGGCCCACAGATTTCGGTCCCACACCCGTGAGGGACGGTTCACCGAGAGAAACGGAGTGTCGATGACCGTCACACTCGTACGCCCAGCGACGGTATACCGTCGGTATACTGTCCTCATGGCTGACACCACGATCAAGGTCGACCCCGCCGTCCGAGACCGCCTCCAGGAGCTCGCCCGGGAGCGTGGGATGAGCATGCGGGACCTCGTGGCGGAGTTGGCCGGGGCGACGCCGACCAAGGAAGAGCTGCGCAAGCGGTACGAGGAAACCAGGGCGTACGTCGAGGAGCACTTCCTCGGCAGGCCGTACACCGCGGAGGACGAGAAGGCCGGCGAGAAGCTGTGGGCCGACCTGGAGGCCGGGCGCATCGGAGAGGTCCAGTGACGGGGGAGGAGCGGTACCCGCTGCCGCGTGCCGTCATCTTCGACGACACCGCCACCCTCGCGCTCGGCGCGGGGAACAGCATGGCCTCCCGGCTGGTCGTCGAGGCCGAGAAGGACCCGGCTTTGCGGGTCTACGTCCCGGCGCTCAGCCTGGCCGCCGCGGAGTGCGAACGGGCCGGTGTCGCCGAGCACGTCGGGGCGCTGCCGTCCGTCCACATCGAGGGGCTGGACTTCGCGGCGGCCACCGCCGTTGGCAAGCGCCTGCGGACGGCGGCTGCGGGAGACGAGGAGCCGGACGGCAAGGTTGAGGCCGACTGGAGCGGCGCCCATGTACTGCATCTTGCTCTGCCCACCGTCGAGTGGCCGCGTGGTCGGCCCGTTCTGACGCGGACGCCCACGCGGTACCGCGGCACTGGTATCCGCACGATCCGCATCGTCGAGCAGAACTGACGGCGGGGGTGGGGGCGCCCGTCCACCGGGCGCCCCTCATCTTCCCTCGCGGGAGAAACTTCACAAACCGGCTTATTCTGAAGCCGTAGAAGTCCCCGCACGCCTGGCCCCGGCCAGAGGAAGGTGACTGCGATGCGCGTGATGATGAAGGCGTCTCTCGACACGGAGAAGACGAACGACCTGATCCGCAGCGGCAAGATGCCGCAGATCGTCCAGGAGGCGATGGAGCATCTTCATCCGGAGTCTTCCTACTTCACCGTCGACGAGGGGCAGCGCACGATGTTCTTCGTCTTCGACATGCAGGACACCTCCACCATGCCGTCGGTGGCGGAGCCCTTCTTCATGCAGATGGGGGCCAGGATCGACTACACGCCGGTCATGAACCTCGACGATCTGCAGAAGGGGCTCGCCCAACTCCGCTGACCGGGCGGGAGCCCTCAGCTGAAGATGATCATCGACCCCTGCGCCAGACTCCGCGTCGCCGCCGCGTGCAGTCCCAGCCATACGTGGCGTTCGCGGGCGAAGGGGCTGGGGTCGTACGGCGCGGGTACGGCCGGCTCCTCCAACTCCGTGGGAGCGGACGGGGGGTTCGGAGGGGCCGGAGGGTTCGCCGCGTCGATCCCGATCGACGGGGCCACGTACTCCAGTTCCCGCAGCAGGGCCTGGGCGGAGCCCAGCGGGCCGCCGCCCGCGAGGAGGTCGTCGTTCGAGAGGGGCTGCGGGAAGTCCACCGGGACGTACGCGCCCGCGTGGTCGTAGTGCCAGACCAGGTGGGACTGTTGGGCCGTCGTCTCGAACATCTCCAGGAGCTGTTCGTAGTCCCCGCCCAGCTCGTCCACCGGCGTCACCGGCAGCCCGCACACCTGGAGCAGGTAGGCGCGGCGCAGGAAGTGCAGGGCGTCGTAGTCGAAGCCGGCCACCGGGGCGACGTCGCCGGAGAGGCCAGGCATGTACTGGTACACCGGCACGGGCGGGAGTCCCGACTCGGCGAGCACCTTGTTGTACTGCGCGAGTTCCTCGGCGAACGGATTGTCCGGGGTGTGGCACAACACGTCTACGAGCGGTACCAGCCACAGGTCACAGGCCAAAAGAGGCTCCTCACTCAGCGCGCGGCACGGTCCTGGGAACGGGTGGAAAGAGCCTAGTCGGTGCGGCCCGGGATCAGCTCCTCTCGTGCAGATCCCATACCCACACACCGTCCACCCATTTACCTGGACGGCCCACCAGCTTTCGCACCACTTCCCGCAAGGGGCCGTCGTTGGGCTGCGGAGCCAGCACCAGAACGCCCGCCTTCCAGTGCGCGAGGTCACGCGCCGCCTCCTCCCGCGCGCTCGCGGTGATCACCGGGACGTCGCCCGTGTAGCGCACGGTCCGCAGCAGGTCGGCGGTGTAGCGCAGGGGCGCGCCGTACACACCGGTGCGGTCGTCGCCGAAGGGACCGTTGAAGTAGCCGCCGGGCATACGGAAGCCCAAGTCGGCCGTGGTCTGCCAGTGCAGGGCCTCCGCGGCGCCGGGGTCGGGCAACGGCACCGGCACGAGCGCCTCGCCCTCCCGGACGTACCCCTTCCAGGTCCCCTCGGCGTAGAAGGCGGGCACCTCGGCGCGGTCCACGGCCTTGAGCGGGGCGGGGACGAGGGGGAGCAGCGCGATACAGACGGCCAGCAGGCCGGTGTACTGGACGCTCAGTTTCCGGGTGGCCGCCAGCCGGCCGACCGCGACGGCGAGCAGCATGCCCAGTACGGGCGCGCAGATCATCGCGACCCGGCTCTCGATGACCGACTCGAACAGGGGGCGGTCGGCGAGCAGGGCCCAGGGGCCGGGCAGCACCGTGTCGGTGAGGGGGACCGGGACGCGAGGGCCCAGGGAGAGGACCGCCGCGCCGGCAGCCGTGAACGCCAGCGCCCTCACCAGGGCCCGCTCCCACAGCCGTACGGTGATCGCGAACGCGAGGAGGGCCAGCGGCCAGCCGTAGAAGGCGTTCTGCTCGGTGGGGTTGATGGACAGGGCGTCCGCTCGGTGCGCGTCGCCCGCGAGCAGGGAGCGTTCGGCGAAGGAGAGCAGGGCCATCGGGCTGTTGGCCGCGTTGTCGCCGTGCAGGATGGAGTCGTAGCTCTGCGGGCCGCGGAACTGCCAGAGGAGGGGGTAGCAGATCAGGGGGAGGCAGACCGCCGCCGCGATGGTCAGGCCTCGTAGCAAGGGGCGCCATGCCGCCCGTACGACGCCGGGGCGTACGACCGCGTAGGCGACGGCGAACAGCAGCATCCCCATCGCGGCCAGCAGCAGGGTCTCCTCGCCCAGGAACACCTGGTAGGCCGCCATCAGGCCCAGGACGACCGCGTCCCGGGTCACCCGGGTGCCCTCGCACAGGCGCAGGGCGCGGTCGATGATCAGCGGGATCATGAAGAGGATGACGAAGTTGGGGTGCGCGTTGGCGTGGCTGACCATCGGCGGGGCGAAGGCGGCCAGCGTGGCGCCGAGGAAGGCGGCCGCGCGCTGGCGTACGACCCGTTTCACGATCAGCCAGTACCAGGCGGCCGCGGTGGCGGCGAGGCCCAGCGTCATGCAGACACTCAGCGACACCGCCGGGCCGAGGAGCAGCGTGATCGGGGTGAACGGCACGGACAGGCCCAGCATGACCGTGTTGGCCATGAGGTTCACGCCCTCGGGGAAGCCCTGGAGGTCGCTGAAGAGGGGGTTGCGCAGGTGGGCGACGTTGTCGGCGGTCACCGCGAAGAACCACTCCCACTGGTTCTGGTCCTGGAGGGAGTCGGGGAGGTAGCGGTGGTCCGGGTCGAGGACGCGGCCGGAGTACAGGGCCAGCGACATCAGCAGGAAGAGCACGGCGGCGACGAGGTCCGCCGGGCCGAGGGGGCGGATGCGGATGCGGGCGAGTTCGGCGAGGACGCGGAGGTAGTCCCAGGGGCGCACCTTGGAGCCGGGCTGGTGGGACCAGTGCACCGGGACCTCGGCGACCGGCCAGTCGGCGCGGTGGAAGTGGTGCAGCACCTCGACGTCTATGCCCCAGCGGTTGAGGCGGGCGGCGGCGAACGCCTCGCGGGCCTTGTCGCCGTCGAACAGCTTGAAACCGCACTGGGTGTCGCGTAACCCGGGGACCACCATCCGGCGGATGAGGAGGTTGCCGGCCCGGCCGAGCAGCTCGCGCATCCGGTGCTGGCGGTTGTCCTGGGTCGCGCCCGGCATCGCGCGGGAGCCGATCGCCGCCGCGTGCCCGTCCGCGAGCGTCCGGTCGAGCTGGTCCAACTCCTCGATGGGGGCGGCCAGATCGGCGTCCGTGACCAGCAGGAGGCGGCCGCGCGTGACGGCGGCGCCCCGGCGCAGGGCGCTGCCCTTGCCCCGGTTGCGGGGGCTGACGACGAGTTGGACGCGGGGGTCGCGGCGGGCCACGACGACCTCGCGGGTGGCGTCGGTGGAGCCGTCGTCGGCGACGACGATCTCCCAGGTGGGCCAGCGGTCCGCGTGGTCGTTCAGGTACGCGGTGACCGCGTCGAGGGTGCGGACGAGCCGCTGCTCCTCGTTGTAGGCGGGGATGAGGACGGAGAGGTCGACGGCGGGCCGCCCACCGGACAGGCTCGGCCACGCCACATGGGGCGGCCGGGTCCTGGAGCCATCGGACCGACGCGTCCGGGAGCCGTCGGACAGAGTCGTCCGAGAGCCGTCGGGCAGACGCGTCCGGGATTCATCGGACAGGCGCGGGTGCGGCGTGCCGGACGCGCTCGTGCGCGCGGTGCCGGATGTGCTCGACCTCGGTGTGCCGGACGGGCTCGTGCGCGATGTTTTCGACGTGCTCGTCGCCGGTGTCCCGGACATGCCCACCCCGCCTCCGGCCGACTTCCCGGCCGGCGATTGCGTCTCGCTCACTCCGCCGCCAGCCGCTCGACCAGGGCCATGGAGTGCGCGCTGTACGCGGAGTTGATCAGGCGGGCGGCGGGGATGTCGCGGTGCGCGAGGGCGTCGACCAGTTCGGTGTGGCCGGACCACAGGTGGCCGCGCAGATCGGTCAGGCGGCGCAGGTGCTGCACCGCGCAGGCCCAGGACTGCAGGCGCAGCCGGTGCAGGAAGTCGGCGAGGTAGGGGTTGCCGAACAGGGCGGAGAGCTCGCGCCAGAACCGCAGGTCGTAGCCGATGAGGACGGTCAGGTCGCCGGCCGCGGCGGCGCGCTGGGCCTCGTCGCCGCGCCGGCGCACGCCCGCGACGGCGGCGGCGATCCGGGGGTCGTCCGGGTCCCGGAACCGCTCGGGCCCCGCCTCCAGGGCGTGGAACATGCCCTCGATGATCAGGTCGCGGGCCTCCAGCATGCCCCGGTAGTCCTCGACGGAGTACTCGTGGACGTGGAAGCCGCGGTGCTGGTCGGCCTCCAGGAGGCCCTGGGCGGAGAGGTCCACCAGGGCCTCGCGGACGGGGGTCGCGGAGACGCCGTACTGCTCGGCGATCTCCTTCACCGTGAACTCCTGGCCCGGCTTCAGTCGCCCCGCCAGCACCTCGTCACGGAGCGCGTCGGCGATCTGCTGCCGCAGGGTGCTGCGGGTCACGGCGCCGTTGCCGCTGGAGCCGGGCATGGTCGGGGCGTCTCCTGTCGCGTAGGGGGTGGCGTACGCCTATATGTACGAGCACGCCACCTTACGCGTTCGACTGTGCCCCGAACCCGCCCTTTACACCGTGTGCTCGTCGGCCACCGACAGCGCCGCGTCCAGCGCCTCCAGGCCCTCCTTCAGCTCCGCCTCGGTCACGTTGAGGGGCGGCACGACGTGGGTGCGGTTCATGTTCACGAAGGGCCAGATGCCGTGCTTCTTGGCGGCCGCGCCGAAGGCGGCCATCGGCGCGTTCGCCTCACCGGCCGCGTTGTACGGCACCAGCGGCTCGCGCGTCTCCTGGTTCCTCACCAGGTCGAGCGCCCAGAACATGCCGACCCCGCGCACCTCGCCGACGCTCGGGTGCCGCTCGGCCAGCTCCTTCAGCGCGGGCTCGACGACGGACGCGCCGAGCCGCGCCGCGTTCTCGACGATGCCCTCCTCGGCCATCACGTTGATCGTGGCGACGGCCGCCGCGCAGGCCAGCGGATGCCCGGAGTACGTCAGCCCGCCCGGGTACGGCCGCGTGGCGAAGGTCTCCGCGATCGCCGCGGAGATGGCGACACCGCCGAGCGGCACGTAGCCGGAGTTCACGCCCTTCGCGAAGGTCATCAGGTCCGGTACGACGTCGAACAGGTCGGCCGCGAACCACTCACCGGTCCGCCCGAACCCGGCCATGACCTCGTCGAGGATGAAGACGATGCCGTACTTGTCGCAGATCTCGCGGACCCCGGCGAGGTAGCCGGGCGGCGGGACCATGATCCCGGCGGTGCCCGGGATGGTCTCCAGGATGATCGCGGCGATCGTGCCCGGCCCCTCGAAGGCGATCGTCGTCTCCAGGTGCTCGAGCGCCCGCGCGCACTCCTGCTCCTCGGTCTCCGCGTAGAAGCGGGAGCGGTAGAGGAAGGGCGCCCAGAAGTGCACGACACCGGCGGAGGCGCTGTCGGAGGCCCAGCGGCGCGGGTCGCCGGTGAGGTTCACCGCCTGCTGCGTGCCGCCGTGGTAGGAGCGGTACGTCGACAGCACCTTGGCCCGCCCGGTGTGCAGCCGCGCCATGCGTACGGCGTGCTCCACCGCGTCGGCGCCGCCGTTGGTGAAGAAGATCTTGTCGAGGTCGCCGGGCGTCCGCTCGGCGATCAGCCGGGCCGCCTCGGAGCGTGCCTCGATGGCGAAGGCGGGCGCGAACGTCGTCATCGTCGCGGCCTGCTCCTGGATCGCGGCGACGACCTTCGGGTGCTGGTAGCCGATGTTCGTGTAGACGAGCCCGCTGGTGAAGTCGAGGTAGCGCTTGCCGTCGTAGTCCCAGAAGTACGACCCCTCGGCGCCGGCGACGGCGAGCGGGTCGATGAGCTCCTGGGCGGACCAGGAGTGGAAGACGTGCGCACGGTCCGCGGCCTTCACGGCGGCGCCGGCCTGGGGGTTGGGCTGAGGGGTCATGCGAGTGAGCGTAAATGTCCGCGATGCGGAAGCGGAATCGGCGTCCTGTCTGTGGGTGGGGGGTTTCCGCGACAGGTTGTCGAAGAAGTCGGGGCATTGACAGCTTGCTGTCGAAGTGACAGCCTATTGTCATAGGAGTTGTCATGACGAGTTGTCGTGACGAAGGGTTCGAGGAGGCAGCCATGACCCGCAAGCCCGTCCATCTCGCCGTCTACGACACCTACGCCGACTGGGAGACCGGCCACGCCACCGCCCACCTCGCCCGCGCCGGGTTCGAGGTACGCACCGTCGGCCCGTCCACCGAGCCCGTCCGCAGCATCGGCGGCCTGCGCGTCCAGCCCGACCTCGCCCTGGACGCCGTACGAGCGCAGGACAGCTCGCTGCTGATCCTTCCGGGCGCCGATCTGTGGGACAGAGGGGAGGAGTTGTCGCCCTTCGCGCGCACGGCGCGGGAGTTCCTCGACGCCGGTGTCCCCGTCGCCGCGATCTGCGGGGCCACCGCCGGGCTCGCCCGCGAGGGCCTGCTCGACGACCGGGACCACACCAGCGCGGTCTCCTTCTACCTGGCCGCGACCGGCTACGGCGGCGGCGGGCGATACGTCGACACGGACGCCGTGAGCGACCGGGGCCTGATCACCGCCGGACCCACCGAGCCCGTCGCCTTCGCCCGGGAGATCCTCCACCTCCTCGGGGTGTACGAGGGAGAGGTCCTGGACGCCTGGTACCGGCTGTTCCACGACTCCGACGCGGAGGCATACGCCGTACTGGAGAAGGCGGCCGGACGGTGAGCCGTGAGCGTCAGGACCTGTTCAGCCGTAGCGCGCTCGGTGTCTTCCGGCTGAACGGCCAGTTCCTCGCCGTCGCCGAGGAACTGGCCCGGCCCGCCGGGCTCACCGCCGCGTGGTGGCAGGTGCTCGGCGCGGTGCTGCGCGAGCCGCTGTCCGTGGCCGGGATCGCGCGGGCCATGGGCATCACCCGGCAGAGCGTGCAGCGCATCGCCGACCTGCTCGTGGACCGCGGTCTGGCCGAGTACCGCCCCAATCCCGCCCACCGCCGCGCCAAGCTGCTCGCGCCGACCGAGGAGGGCCGGGCCGCCATCGCCCGCATCGACCCCGGGCACGCGGCCTTCGCCGACCGGCTCGCGCAGGCGTACGGGGAGGAGTCCGGGGTCGGGGAGACCGAGCTCGCGGCGGCGGTGCGGGTGCTGGAGCGGCTGTCGGCGGTGCTGGAGGAACTTGGGCCCCCCGTTACCGAACCGTAGGAAGACCGCCGTCCACCTGCGAGGATCCCCGCATTATTCTCGGTCCTCCATGCCGGGGAGGGCGGGGGAGAGGGCGGGGCGATGGCGATGGCCATGGGGGCGCTGGGGCCGGGGGACCCGCAGCGCGTCGGGGCGTACCGGCTGCTCGCGCGGCTCGGGGCCGGTGGGATGGGACAGGTGTACCTCGCCCGGTCCGAGCGGGGCCGGACCGTCGCAGTGAAGCTGGTGCGCCGGGAACTGGCCGCGCAGGAGGAGTTCCGGGCCAGGTTCCGCCGGGAGGTGCGGGCCGCACGACGGGTCGGCGGGCACTGGACGGCGCCGGTGCTGGACGCGGACACCGAGGCCGCCGTGCCGTGGGTCGTCACCGGGTACGTCGCAGGGCCCAGCCTCCAGCAGGTCGTCGGCCAGGACCACGGCCCGCTGCCCGAGCGGACGGTACGGATCCTCGCCACCGGACTCGCCCACGCGCTCACCGACATCCACGCCGCCGGGATCGTCCACCGCGACCTCAAGCCGTCCAACGTGCTGGTGACCATCGACGGACCGCGCGTCATCGACTTCGGCATCGTGCGGGCGCTGAAGACGGTGACGGACGCGGTGGTGGACACCCTGACGGACGGCGGCCTCACCCACACCGGCGCCATGATCGGCTCGCCCGGCTTCATGGCGCCCGAGCAGGTGCGCGGGGAGCCCCTCACGCCCGCGTGCGACGTCTTCTGCCTCGGCTCCGTCGTGGCGTACGCCGCCACCGGCAGGCTTCCCTTCGGCTCCCCCGGCAGCGGGGCCCACGCGCTGATGTTCGGCATCGTCGAGAAGGAGCCCGACCTGACCGGTGTGCCCGAGGGCATCGCCGACCTCGTCCGTGCCTGCCTGCGCAAGGACCCCGCCGCCCGCCCCTCGCTCGCCCGCGTCCTGGAACTCACCGGCGCCCAGGACACGGCCACCGACGGCCGCTTCCGTGAGCCGTGGCTGCCGAGCGTGCTGGTCGCCCAACTGGGGCGGCACGCGGTGCGGTTGCTGGAGACGGAGGGGCCGGAGGGGGCGGTGCGGGCGCAGGGAGAGTCGGGGGCCGCTGTGCATGGCGCAGGGCACGACCCGGCCCCCGAGGCCACCCCGGAGCACGCCCCCGCCTCCGACGACATCACCATCCCCGGCCGCGAGAGCGCGCCGGGTGAGCCGAGTGGCAACGGCCACCCCCAGCAGCCCGCCGTCGGGTCCTGGAACGACCCGCCCGGCTCGGCCGACGCCTGGAACCCGCCGCCGTATCCGCCGTACGTCCTGACCACCCCCTACCCCGCCACGGACCACGGCCCCGCGGAAACCCTGGAACCCCAGCGCCGCAGCGGCCGTTCCACTACGTTCCTCGTGACCGCCGCCCTGGTCGTCGCGCTCGCCGCGGGCGGCTCGGTGTACGCGCTGATGAACGGCGACGCCGGCCACGCCCCGGACCCGAGCGCGCCCCGAACGGCCACCGCTCCTGCGACGCCCAACTCCCCCTCCGCCTCACCCGACCCCACGACCCCCGATCCGACCCGCACGCCCCCACTCACCGATGCCACGATCCCCTCCGCCTACCTCGGCACCTGGACCGCGGCCTTCGACAACAGCAGCGGCAGCAACACCCGCCAACTGACCATCAGGCAGGGGGAGGTGGGCGAGGCCGTCCTCACCCTGGTGGCCGACGGCTCGACCGAAAGCGGCGCTTACCACTGCGAGTTCACGGCCACTCTGGCCGAACCACCGGCCGCCGACGGCCCGTTGTCCATCGGCGCGTCCACCGTCACCTCCGGCCACCCCCGCTCCTCCTGCAACCCGGGCGCCCCCACCGAGCTCACCCTGCTGCCCGACGGCAGGCTCCAGCGCGCCAACCCCGGCACCGGGAAGCTGACGTACACAAGGCGGTGAACGTACGGGGAACTTCGGGCAGCGGCCCGGAATTCCGCCGCCTTCCTCGCCTGAGCGCATGGGGGGGGCGCCCAGCTAGGACATCGCTCATCGAGGCTCCGGCGGCCGCTGCCGGGGCATGTTCGGCCGGGCCCCGGCACCCGGCGGGATGGAGAACCGTCCGTGCCCGCCCGCGGTGTCCTGCCGTACCCCGGAGGACACCGCGGCCTGGATCCCCATGGGCGCGCACCCCGTGCGGAACTCCACCATCCAGTCGGCGGTCTCCACCCGCACCAGCTCCGTCACGTCCTCGGAGAACCGGCGCAGCACCCCGAGACACCGCTCCGTCGCCTCGCTGGCGGTGCCCTCCGCCGGACCCAGCACCTCCCGCACGCTCTCCGACGCCCAGTCGAACTGGAGTACCTGAAGCCGCCGCTGCACGGCCTGCGCCGTGGCGACGTCCCTTATCCATCCGGAGGTGACCCCGAAGAACCGGTCGACGGCCATGCAGGCGACGGCGGTCATCAGCGCGAGGTACCCCCAGGGCGCGACCCCGCCCACCACCCCGGTCAGATCCAGCAACGGCAGTGACGCCCCCGCCACGGCGCCCACCGCGGCCCCGCTCCGCAGGACCCGTGCCCCACGCCGCTTCCACACCCGGTCGGCGAGATACCAGGCCGCGGTCTCCAGCGCTCCCCGCTCCACCCACCGGTACAGCTCGTCCAGCCGTTCCGCGGGCTCCGCCCAGTCGCCGAGCGGAAACACCCGCCCGGTCAGATCGCCCGGCCGCAGCCCGGCCGCACCCTCACCCCGCCCGTCCTGAGGTGGACCCTCGGGCTGCATCTCCGGCTGACCCACCCGGCACTCCCTACCTGATCCGACCGACCACGCTGCGTGACAACGTGAAACACCGTGACACCGTGACACCGTGCACAGGGTGAACCGTCACACGGTGACGCCTGATGCTGATGCGCCGCACCCTTCCTACCGCCCAATGGGTGGCGAAGGAGTCGCTTTCATTGCTTTTCCGCCCGGAAGAGGCCCTTGATCAGGTATACGCCTGATGCGCAACTCACTCGAAAGAGTGCCGGGGCGACGGCTGCGTCGAACACGTAGGCTCGTGCTGAACGGGAAAACCCGTACAGACGGAGGAGCTGATCGTGATCCCCGGTGGTGGCCAGCCCAACATGCAGCAGCTGCTGCAGCAGGCCCAGAAGATGCAGCAGGACCTTGCGAACGCGCAGGAGGAACTCGCGCAGACCGAGGTCGAAGGACAGGCCGGCGGCGGCCTGGTGAAGGCGACCGTCACCGGCTCCGGAGAGCTGCGTTCCCTGCAGATCGACCCGAAGGCGGTGGACCCCGAGGACACCGAGACCCTCGCGGACCTGGTCGTCGCGGCCGTACAGGCGGCGAACGAGAACGCGCAGGCGCTCCAGCAGCAGAAGCTGGGCCCGCTCGCTCAGGGGCTGGGCGGCGGCATCCCGGGTCTGCCTTTCTAAGAGGGCCGTCGGCCAACTACGGTACGCACTGAAGGAACCTCAGGAAGGACGGCAGTCCGTTGTACGAAGGCGTGGTCCAGGACCTCATCGACGAGTTGGGGCGGCTGCCCGGCGTCGGTCCCAAGAGCGCCCAGCGGATCGCCTTCCACATCCTGCAGGCGGAACCGACGGACGTACGGCGCCTCGCGCAGGCCCTGATGGAGGTCAAGGCGAAGGTCCGCTTCTGCGCGACCTGCGGCAACGTGGCACAGGAGGAGCTGTGCAACATCTGCCGCGACAGCCGCCGCGACCCCTCGGTCATCTGTGTCGTGGAGGAGCCGAAGGACGTGGTGGCGATCGAGCGCACGCGGGAGTTCCGCGGCCGCTACCACGTCCTGGGCGGCGCGATCAGCCCGATCGAGGGTGTAGGGCCGGATGATCTGCGTATAAGAGAACTGTTGGCCCGCCTGGCCGACGGAACGGTCACCGAACTGATTCTGGCCACGGACCCGAATCTGGAGGGAGAGGCGACGGCGACGTACCTCGCCCGCATGATCAAGCCCATGGGCCTCAAGGTCACCCGCCTGGCCAGCGGCCTCCCGGTGGGTGGCGACCTGGAATACGCGGACGAGGTGACCCTCGGCCGCGCCTTCGAGGGGAGACGACTCCTAGATGTCTGACGCCACGCTGCACGCGACCGAGCACAACCCGGACGACTTCGCGGTCCAGATCGCGGACCAGGTCGAGAGTTTCCTGGTAGCCGTCACCGAGATCGCGAAGGGCGACGAGCCGGATTCGGCGGTGCCCTTCCTCCTGCTGGAGGTCTCCCAACTCCTCCTGGCCGGTGGCCGTCTCGGCGCCCACGAGGACATCGTCCCGGACGAGCGCTACGAGCCCGACCCGGGCCCGGAGGCGGACGTGGACGAGCTCCGTGAGAACCTCGCCCGCCTGCTGGAGCCGATCGACGTCTACTCCGAGGTCTTCGACCCGTACGAGCCCCGCAAGGCCCCCGTACCGGCCCGCATCTCCGACGACCTCACCGACGTCATCTCCGACCTCCGCCACGGCATGGCCCACTACCGCGCCGGCCGCACCTCCGAGGCCCTGTGGTGGTGGCAGTTCTCCTACTTCTCCAACTGGGGCACCACCGCCTCAGCCACCCTCCGCGCCCTCCACTCCGTCCTCGCCCACGTCCGCCTCAACCAGCCCCTCGAGGAACTCGACGGCCTCGACACCGACCAGGGCATCGGCGACGACACGCTGGAGTTCGAGGCGGGCAGGGTGATGGCGGAGGAGATCGGCGAGCGGTTGGGGTTGGGGCAGGCGAAGTAGGGCTCGCACGGAGCGCGGACGGCCGGTGTCGACGTGGCCGTCCGCGTCTTGGATCCGTACGGCCGGTGTCGAAGCGGCCGCCCTGCCTCAGATCTTCACGGCCGCACCGGTGACGCCGATGCCGCTGCCCCGCTCCTCGGGCACGGACACCGTGATCACGCTGGGGCGGCCCATGTCGTCGCCCTGATGGATCGTCAAGACCGTCGGCGCGGCGACCAGTTCCCATTCCCTCAGATAGCCGCCGAAGGCCGCGGCCGCCGCGCCCGTGGCCGGGTCCTCGACGACCCCGCCGGGCGGGAAGGGGTTGCGGGCGTGGAAGACGGTGGGCGATTCCCGCCAGACCAGGTCGACGGTGGTCCAGTCCCTGCGGCGCATGAGGTCGGCGAGGGCCGCCATGTCGTAGTCGAGGTCGGCCAGACGGCTCCGGTCGGACGCGGCCACGATCGGATGGAAGGCGCCGGCGTAGGCGACGCGGGGCGGCAGCGCCGGGTCGAGCTCGTCGGCGGACCAGCGCAGGGCCGCCAGCAGTTCGGCCAGGTCGGCCTCCGGGAGGGGCTCGGTGTGCGGTGCGACGCTCACCAGGGTGGCCACGGTCGTCCCGTCGTCGGCCACCGAGGTGGTGACGGCGACCGGTCCCGCGCTGGTGCGCAGGAGAAGCGGCCCGACGCCGTGCCGGTCGGCGTGGGCGACGGCCAGGGCGATGGTCGCGTGACCGCAGAACGGCACCTCGGCCAGCGGGCTGAAGTACCGCACGTCCAGACCGTCGTCGTCGGACGACACCACGAACGCCGTCTCCGAGTAGCCGACTTCGGCCGCCGCCGCCAGCATGGTCGCGTCGTCGACCCCGGTGGCGTCGAGCACCACGCCCGCGCGGTTGCCCCCCGCGGGGTCGGTGCTGAAGGCCACGTAGCGCAAGATCTCCATCGGGCGACCGTAACGCAGACGAAAGGCCGTCAGAAGCGAGTTTTCGGCCCGCGCCGTCACAGCGCCCACCATCCCTTCCCCACAGCCGTCACCCCGCCCGCCAGCGCCAGCGACAGCACCAGCAGGCGGGCTCGCTGCTCCGGAAGGCGTCCCGCGAGCCCCCTGCCGATCGCGCCGCCAAGGATCATCGCGGCGACGACCGAGACCCACCTCGGCGTGCTCAGCTCCGGCACTCCGTTCGCCGCCACCGAGAAGGCGTTGACGACGACGCCGTAGAACTGTGCGTTGGGGACGAACTCCCTTACCGTCCAGCCCGCGTTGACGGCGTAGAGGGAGACCGGGGGGCCGCCGACGCCCGCGGCGGAGTTCATGAAGCCGCCGACGGCGCCGGCCGCGACCGCGCCCTTGGTGCCGCGCAGGGCGGGGACGCGGGCGCCGCGCAGGACGAGGAGGACGGCCGTCGTCACCAGGGCGCCCATCGTCAACAGAAGGACGGGCTGTGGGAGTTGACGGGTCAGCCAGGTGCCCGCCGGAACCGTGCACGCCGCTGCCGCGCACAGGGGCAGCATCGCGCCGGGGCGTACACGGCGCAGTCCGCCCGCGAGGCCCACGACGCTGATCGCTCCGGCGGCGCAGTTGGCGAGGGCGACGCCCTCGGCGGGGCCGAGGAGCAGGACGAGGGCCGGTACGGCGACCAGGGCGAAGCCCATGCCGGTCAGCCACTGCACGGACGAGCCGAGCAGGACGATGCCGGCCAGGAGTGCGTCGCCCGTCCATCCGCTCGTCATGGCTCAGCAGCCTCCCATGCGCCCGACGGCGTAGCCCGCTGCATCCCCCGGATCGGAATTGGGTCTGCCCTGGACGTGCGCTGTACGACGCCTGCACGGGCCCTAACCGGCGGAAAGCGAGTCTGGAGTCACTCCCGCAGCGCAGGAAACGGCGGGAGGACACCACCCCCGCATCACCACCGCACCGCACCGTTCAGGAGTAGCGATGACTCGTCGTCCCGCAGGCACGTCCATACGCAAGCGCGCAGCCCTCGTGGCCACCGCCGTGCTGGTGGCCACCGGCACCGTCGCCGCCGGTGTGAGCGTGGCCGGTCCGGAGCGGCCGGTCAAGCCCTCGAAGAAGCAGGTCACCTCTCTGTTCGACAAGTGGAACGCCACTCTGCAGACGGGCGACCCGGAGAAGGTGGCCGACCTCTACGCCGACGACGCGGTCCTCCTGCCCACCCTCTCCAACAAGATCCGCACCGACCACGCCGGCATCGTCGACTACTTCGAGCACTTCCTGCAGAAGAAGCCGGTCGGCAAGAAGGTCGAGACGGTCGTCAACGTCCTCGACGGCAACTCCGCCCTCGACACCGGTGTCTACGAGTTCACCCTCACCGACCCGAAGACCGGCAAGAAGAGCGTCACCAAGGCCCGCTACACCTACGAGTACGAGAAGCGGGACGGCGAGTGGAAGATCGTCAACCACCACTCGTCGGCGATGCCCGAGGGCTGACCCCCGGCCAGAGGGCTCACCCGGTGCGCTGCGCCGCCCGCAGGGCGACCCGTACGCACAGCCCGCTCCCGGGAGCGTCCCGCAGGGTCACGGTTCCGCCGTCGTCGGTCACGAGTTGCTTGACGACGGCGAGGCCAAGACCCGAACCGGAGCGGCCGGTCAGGCCCTGGCCCCGCCAGAAGCGGTCGAAGGCGCGGGACTTCTCCGCGTCCGACATGCCCGGACCCTCGTCGAGGACCGACAGCAGCACCTCGTCGGCGCTCGACTCCACCCGGACGGTGATGGTGCCGCCGTCCGGTGACACCTCCAGGGCGTTCGAGAGCACGTTGTCCAGGACCTGGTCCAGATGACCGGGGCTGGCCAACACGAGCGGCCGGTCGTCGACACCACTCCCCCTGAGCGCGATGGTGACTCCGCGCTCGTCGGCGGCCGGCCTCCACACGGCCAGGCGTTCGGCCGCGATGTCCGTCAGCGGCAGCGGCTCCGCCACGGACACCTTGGCCTCCGCCCGCGCCAGCACCAGCAGTCCGTTGACCAGGCGGCTCATCCGGACCACCTCGGCGGTCGCCTGCTCCACGTCCTCCCGTACGAACGCGTCGTCCACGCCGTCCGAGATGTTGTCCAGCGACAGCCGCAAGGCGGTCAGGGGCGTACGGAGCTGGTGGGAGGCGTCGGCGACGAAGATGCGCTGGGAGGCGACCAGGGTCTCCAGGCGTTCCGCGCCCTGGTTGAGGGTGCGCGCCAGGGTCTGTGTCTCCTGGGGGCCCGTCACGGGGGAACGGGCCGTCAGGTCGCCGTCGCTGAACTTGCTCGCCATATCGTTGAGTTGGCGCAGGGGACGGGTGAGGCGGCGGGCCACCACGGCGCCGATCAGCGCGGCTACGCCGAGGACCGCCACGGCGAGGCCCGCCCGGAAGCCCCAGATGGTCCACAGGCGGTGGGTGAGCTCACTCGTGGAGTAGACGATCCGTACCGCGCCGACGACCCGGCCCCCGTCGCTCGCGGGCACGGTGACCACCAGGTGGCGGCCCCAGATGAAGTCCGACCCCCAGTCGACCCGGGTGCTGTCGTCGTCCATGGCCCTGGCCAGGTCGGCGTCCCTCACCGGGCGGGGCAGGTCCGCCGCGCACTCGTCGTCGGCGGCGGTGACCTCGACCCGGTCGTGGGTCTTCTCGGCGTACGCCTTGGCCATCTCGTCCAGCGCCTGGCAGGCCGCCCGGTCACCGTTGCCCAGCAGCAGCGCCATGGTCGTCGCCTCGCGCTTGACGGACAGCTCGGTGTCCCCGCGCAGCTGAGAGGTGAGGGTGAAGGCGACCGGAACGGTGAACAGGAAGATGGCGACGGCGACGAGCAGCACGTAGCTGCGGATGAGCTGGCGGATCATGACGCGCCGCCGTTTCCGCCGTCCGCGCCCTCGCCTTCGTTCACCACGAGCCGGAACCCCACCCCACGCACCGCCTCGATGGTGATCGCGCCCGCCAGCTTCCGCCGCAGCGCCGCCACGTGCACGTCGAGCGTCTTCGTCGGCCCGAACCAGTTGGCGTCCCAGACGGCTTCCATGATCTGCTCGCGCGTCATGAGCGCGCCCGGCTCCTCGGTGAGGAAGGCCAGCAGGTCGTACTCCTTGGGCGCGAGGGACACCTCTTCGCCGTCCAGGTGGACGCGGGCGGCCTTGCGGTCGACCGTCAGGCGGGGACCGTAGCGGTCGGGGCCCGCCGCCTCGGCCGTACGGGGCTGGACGCGCCGCATGACGGCCCGTATCCGCGCGATGACCTCGCGGACCCCGAACGGCTTGGAGACGTAGTCGTCGGCCCCCAGTTCGAGTCCGACCACGCGGTCCGTCTCGTCGCTGCGGGCGCTGATCACGATGATCGGTACGTCGCTGCGGCCGCGCAGCGCCTTGCAGACGTCGAGGCCGTCGGTGTCGGGCAGGCCGAGATCGAGGAGGACGACGTCGTAGGGGCTGGTGTGGGCCAGGGCGGCCGCGCCCGTGGTGACCCACTCGACCTCGAAGCTGTAGCGCTTGAGGCCGCGCCGGAGCGATTCGGCGACCGGTTCATCGTCTTCGACCAGGAGTACGCGCACAGGCCGCACCCTAATGGTTGATACTTAATTCACACTCGTCACATGTCTTCACGGCGTCACACCTCTTCACACGAACGGCGATTTGTGACGCCGGGCACTTTCCGAGTGGTCTCTCTCGGCTGCGGGCAGGTGCAGTCCTGGAACAAGGGCGGCCGGGGTCTCGCCACGGGATCTCACGATGCGATACCGCGGAGGCGGATTTCGGGCGCTCGTTAGACTGAGCCGACCGCAGTGCATATGCGTATCTGCGGATAGAGACGGATTGAGCGAGGAGCGCACGTGGGCCTTGTCGTGCAGAAGTACGGAGGCTCCTCCGTAGCCGATGCCGAGGGCATCAAGCGCGTCGCCAAGCGGATCGTGGAAGCGAAGAAGAACGGCCACCAGGTGGTCGTCGTCGTTTCCGCGATGGGCGACACGACGGACGAGCTGATCGATCTCGCCGAGCAGGTATCCCCGATGCCGGCCGGGCGTGAGTTCGACATGCTGCTGACCGCCGGGGAGCGTATCTCCATGGCACTGCTGGCCATGGCGATCAAAAACCTGGGCCACGAGGCCCAGTCCTTCACCGGCAGCCAGGCAGGCGTCATCACCGACTCGGTCCACAACAAAGCCCGGATCATCGACGTCACGCCGGGCCGGATCCAGGACTCGGTGGACGAGGGCAACATCGCCATCGTCGCCGGCTTCCAGGGCGTCAGCCAGGACAAGAAGGACATCACCACGCTCGGCCGCGGTGGCTCCGACACCACGGCCGTCGCCCTCGCCGCCGCGCTGAACGCCGAGGTCTGCGAGATCTACACCGACGTCGACGGCGTGTTCACCGCCGACCCGCGTGTGGTGAAGAAGGCGAAGAAGATCGACTGGATCTCCTTCGAGGACATGCTGGAGCTCGCGGCCTCCGGTTCCAAGGTGCTGCTCCACCGCTGTGTGGAGTACGCCCGCCGCTACAACATCCCGATCCACGTCCGGTCCAGCTTCAGCGGACTTCAGGGCACGTGGGTCAGCAGTGAGCCGATCGAGCAAGGGGACAAGAAGGTGGAGCAGGCCATCATCTCCGGTGTCGCGCACGACACCTCGGAGGCCAAGGTCACGGTCGTCGGTGTCCCCGACAAGCCGGGCGAGGCCGCCGCCATCTTCCGTGCCATCGCCGATGCCGAGATCAACATCGACATGGTCGTGCAGAACGTGTCCGCAGCCTCCACCGGCCTGACGGACATCTCCTTCACGCTGCCGAAGACCGAGGGCCGCAAGGCCATCGACGCCCTGGAGCGCAACAAGGGCGGCATCGGCTTCGACTCGCTGCGCTACGACGACCAGATCGGCAAGATCTCCCTGGTCGGCGCGGGCATGAAGACCAACCCGGGCGTCACCGCCGCGTTCTTCGAGGCGCTGTCCGGCGCGAGTGTGAACATCGAGCTGATCTCGACCTCCGAGATCCGTATCTCGGTCGTCACCCGTGCCGACGACGTGCCGGAGGCCGTGCGCGCCGTGCACACCGCCTTCGGACTCGACTCCGACAGTGACGAGGCCGTCGTCTACGGAGGCACTGGCCGCTGATGGAGCGGTCCGGGCGACCGACGCTCGCCGTCGTGGGGGCAACCGGTGCCGTCGGCACCGTGATGCTCAGGATCCTCTCCCAGCGCGCGGACATCTGGGGCGAGATCCGACTGATCGCCTCGCCGCGCTCGGCCGGCCGCAAGCTGGCCGTGCGCGGGGAGGAGGCCGAGGTGCTGGCCCTGTCGGAGGACGTCTTCGACGGGGTCGACGTCGCCATGTTCGACGTACCCGACGAGGTGTCCGCGAAATGGGCGCCCGTCGCCGCAGCCAAGGGCGCGGTGGTGGTCGACAACTCCGGCGCCTTCCGGCTGGACCCCGAGGTGCCGCTCGCCGTGCCCGAGGTCAATCCGCACGCGGTGCGCAACCGGCCGCGCGGGATCATCGCCAACCCCAACTGCACGACCCTCTCCATGATCGTGGCGCTGGGCGCGCTGCACGCCGAGTTCGGGCTGCGCGAGCTGGTGGTCTCGTCGTACCAGGCGGCCAGCGGGGCGGGCCGGGCCGGGGTGGAGACCCTGCGGCGGCAGCTGTCCCTGGTGGCCGGTACGGAGCTGGGCACGAACCCCGGTGACGTACGGCGGGCCGTCGGGGACGACACCGGGCCGTTCCCGGAGCCGCTGGCGCTGAACGTCGTACCGTGGGCCGGTTCGCTGCGCGAGGACGGCTGGTCGTCGGAGGAGATGAAGGTGCGGGACGAGTCCCGCAAGATCCTCGGACTGCCCAAGCTGCCCGTCGCCGTGACCTGTGTGCGGGTGCCGGTGATCACCACGCACTCGCTGACCGTGCACGCCCGCTTCCAGGGCGAGGTCACCGTCGACGGCGCCCGCGAGATCCTCGCCACGGCTCCCGGAGTCGTCCTGTGCGACGACCCGGCCGCCGGGGAGTTCCCCACCCCCGTCGACGTGGTCGGCACCGACCCGACCTGGGTCGGGCGGGTGCGCCGGGCGCTCGACGACCCCACCGCGCTGGAGCTCTTCGTGTGCGGCGACAACCTCCGCAAGGGGGCCGCGCTGAACACCACGCAGATCGCGGAGCTGGTGGCCGCGGAGTTCCGGTGAGCCGGGCATGACCCTTGCATGACCCACTCATGAGGAAGCCGGGTGCCGGAAACCCCCCGGCCGGAGGGGCAAACATTTGTAGGATTTGCGCCGAGCATGTGTGAGCCGACCGATGGTCCGGACCACTTGTATCGGACCCGGTCGGCATCCGAAGATTTTCTCCCCGCCCTCCGCAACCGTGCGGAGGGCGGGGAGCGTCTTTGCGGTCACCCTTTCGGGGGCGTGAGGACGTGTGATCCCGGCGCATGGGGGCGCTGTGATCCGGGCGTGGGGACGCCCGTTCATATGGGATATAGGGGAAGAGCGGGACGCATGAGGGCATGTGAGACGCCGTCGGTTGTGCTGCCTGGCGCGAGAACGTTGTCGGCCAGATGGACTGACGCGAAAGAGACGCTCGGCACGTACAACCCTGACGGGGGTGAGCGTGTCCAACAGGCGTGGCAGTGGCAGAGGTACTCGACTTCAGTGCGGCGACGCGCGGCACAGCGGTGCGACCGGCCCGCCGGCCCGCCGTCCGCCCCCGCGCGGCCGGGGCGCCCGGTGGCATGCCGGTGATCGCGCCCATGCCCGCAGCGCGGCCCGCCCGCATACCCGGACAGCGTGACGGAGCCGAGTCCGCCGGGTCCGCCGGGTCCGCCGAGTACACGGACGACACAGCGGCCGCCGGCACCACCGTCGACCACCTCACCGAGACCTACCGGGCCCACTACCGCTCGCTGCTCGGTCTCGCCGCCCTCCTCCTCGACGACACCGCCTCCTGCGAGGACGTCGTCCAGGAGGCCTTCATCCGTGTCCACTCGGCGCGCAAACGCGTCCGCGACCCGGAGAAGACCCTCGCGTACCTGCGTCAGACGGTCGTCAACCTCTCCCGCTCGGCCCTGCGCCGTCGCATCCTCGGACTGAAGCTGCTGTCCAAGCCGATGCCGGACATGGCGAGCGCCGAGGAGGGGGCGTACGACCAGCTGGAGCGGGACTCCCTGATCAAGGCGATGAAGGGCCTGCAGCGCCGCCAGCGCGAGGTCCTCGTCCTGCGCTACTTCGCCGACATGACCGAGGCCCAGGTCGCCGAGACGCTCGGCATCTCGCTGGGCTCGGTCAAGGCCTACGGCTCCCGCGGCATCGCCGCCCTGCGCACCGCCATGGAGACACCGGCGTGACCGGGGAAGCCGACGGACGCGACACCGGGGGACCGGACACCGAGGGACGGGACTCCCACGAGCGGCACGAGCCATACGAGTGGCACGAGCCGACGTGGCTGCCGCACACGCAACAGCCGAAGCAATCGCACGCTGGGAACGGAACCGTGAACCACCGCCTCGACGACCAGGGCCCGGGCGGGCTCGACTCGGACGAGCTGGCGCTGCGCCGCATGCTGCACCACGTGGTCGACGAGATGGAGCCGCGCGACGGTGCCCTGGAGCACCTCAGGCGTGCGGTGCCCGCCCGCCGGGCCCGCAAGCGGCAGGCCGTCGTCGGCATGGCCGCCGCGGCCCTCTTCGTCGGCACCGCCATCCCTGCCCTGGTGCACGTCTCCAACTCCACCGGCCCCGACGTCAACCCCTCGGTCGCGGGGCTCGGCTCCGAGGCGCAGGGCGGGGCGAGCCAGGGCAACCACCCCGACGGCGGGGAGAGCACCGCCGGAAGCAGCTCCGGCAAGACCCAGGACAAGGGCAAGGGCGAGAAGAAGGACGAGGAGAAGGGCAAGAGCCCCGGCGCCACCGCCGGCGCCACCAGCGGGGCCGACCCGGCGGTGTCCAGCCCCGCGCCCGTCCCCGCCTGCACCGCCGCCCAGCTCGGCGGCGCCACCGCGAACGTCGACGTCCCCGACTCCGCCGGCATCGTCTACGGCACCTTCCGCGTCACCAACGTCTCCGACGCCGTCTGTACGGTCGCCGGGCAGGGCACCGTCACCCCGCTCCCGCAGGGCGCCGCCGACGGCACGAAGATCACCGTGGTGCAGCACGCCTCCGGGGACGCGGCGGCCGCGCTGCCCGACCCGGCCCTCTACGTCTCCCAGCTGGCCCTCGCGCCCGGCTCGGCCTACGACGTGAAGTTCGCCTGGGTGCCCTCGGAGACCTGCCCCACCGACAACGGCGGCGGCACGGACGGCGGCAGCACCGGCGACCCCTCGCCCAGCCCGTCGCCGAGCGAGGACAGCTCCGCCACCGAGGGCTCCTCCACCGGCGGCGACACGGGTACGACGACCCAGCTGATGCGGGAGGACGGCACGGTCGACGGCAGCGTCGTCGTCTCGCACACCCCGGAGACGGGCTCGCCGACGGTCTCGGCCACGGTGTCCAACGCGTGCGCGGGGACGATCTACCGGACGGGGCTGCTCGCGGGGTCCTGAGCCGAGGGGCTCGCCGCGTCCGCGGTGGGCTCCTCCGGCACGATGCCCAGTTCCGCGTCCCGGATGATCTCGATCTCCCGGCGCAGCAGGCGGAACCACATGAAGACGACGAAGCCGGCGAAGACGAACCACTCAGCGGTGTAGCCGAGGTTCTGGAACGCCTTCAGGTCGAGTCCGGTGTCGGCCGGCGCGCTCGCCGGCACGGCCTTCATCCCGGAGTCGCCCCGGTCGAGCGTGACCCACGCGTCGTACACGTCGTACGGCACGAGGTTCACCAGCGACGCCGAGCTGATCGCCCCGGTCTGCCCGGCCGGAAGCCCGCCCTGCGCGCTCACCCCGTTGTCGCCCGGCGTCTCGGACGCCTGCAGCGCACCGGTGACGGTGACCTCGCCGGCGGGCGGCGCCGGGGCCTTCGCCGCGTCCGGGGTGCCGGGCAGCCAGCCCCGTACGACGGGCAGCGCCTTGCCGCCGTCGATCCGCAGCAGGGTCAGCACGTAGTACCCGCTACGGCCGTCCAGCTCCCGGTCGGGCACGAGGAGCTGCTTGCCGTACCGGCCGGTCGCGGTGGCCTGCTTGCCGGAGGTCGCCTTGTCCACGGGCAGCAGCCGGGTCAGCGGCCGGGGCGGTTCCTTCTCGTTGGCCGAGGCCTGTTCCTGCGCGTTGCGGTGATCGTCGACGCGCGTCTCGAACCGCCCGAGCTGCCAGGACCCCATGAACACACAGAAGGGGATGGCCAGCAGCACGAAGACGTTGATCCCCCACCAGCGGGGCGTCAGCAGGAACCGGTACACACCCCAACGGTACGGTGCCGTGTCGCGACGCAGGGCCGCGGGGTCGGCGCTGTGGAAGGTCGCGTGGAGGTTGTCCACAGGTTGGGGACCTGGCCAGCGCGTTGTCGTCGCGGGCAGGCACTATGGGGTCATGACTGAGAGCAATGGGTCCGACTCCCGGGAACAGCAGGTGTCTGGCGCGGACATGCCGGACTGGGAGAAGCGCTTCCGGGCGCCCCGGGTGTGGCTGCCCGACTGGGCGGAGGACGCGCCGGAACGCTCCCTGTTCGTGTCCAACGCGACGGGGACGTACGAGCTGTACGCCTGGGACCGGTCGACCGGCGAGCAGCGCCAGGCGACGGACCGGCCGAACGGGACGACGGACGGCGTGCTCTCCCCGGACGGCGCGTGGATCTGGTGGTTCGACGACAAGGACGGCGACGAGTTCGGCGTCTGGCGCCGCCAGCGCTTCGAGGGCGGCGAGAACGAGATCGCGACCCCCGGCCTTGACCCGTCCTACCCGGCCGGACTGGCCCTGGGACGGGACGGCCGCACGGCGGTCGTCGGCCGCTCCACGGACGAGGACGGCACGACGATCCACCTCGCACGCGTGGGCGAGGCCCCCGTGGAAATCTACCGCCACCGCGAGTCGGCGGGCGTCGCCGATCTTTCCCACGACGGCTCGCTGATCGCGATCGAGCACACCGAACACGGCGACGCGATGCACTCGGCGCTGCGCGTGCTGCGCCCGGACGGTACGACCGTCGCCGAGCTCGACGACACCCGGGGCGGCACCGAGGAGCTCGGCCTGGACGTGCTGGGCTTCGCCCCCGTCGACGGTGACACCCGCCTCCTCATCGGCCACCAGAGGCGCGGTCGCTGGGAGCCGCTGGTGTGGGACGTCGCCACGGGCGAGGAGAGCGACCTCGCCCTGGACCTGCCCGGTGACGTGAGCGCCGAGTGGTACCCGGACGGCTCGGGCCTGCTGATCGTGCACAGCTTCGAGGCCCGCAGCGAGCTGCTGCGCTACGACCTGTCGACCCGCGAGCTCGTGAAGGTCCCGGTCCCCGCGGGCTCCCTCTCCGGCGCGACGGCCCGGCCCGACGGCAGCGTGGAGTACCTGTGGTCGTCGTCCGCCGAGCCGTCGGCGGTCCGCTCGACGACCGGCGGGGTCGTCCTGGACCCGCCCGGGATGAAGTCACCGGGCTCGGTCCCGGTGCAGGACGTGTGGGTGGAGGGCCCCGGCGGCCGCATCCACGCGCTCGTCCAGAAGCCGGCGGGCGCCACCGGCCCGCTGCCCACCGTCTTCGACATCCACGGCGGCCCCACCTGGCACGACAGCGACTCCTTCGCGGCGGGCCCGGCGGCCTGGGTGGACCACGGCTACGCGGTCGTGCGGGTCAACTACCGCGGTTCCACGGGCTACGGCCGCGCCTGGACGGACGCGCTGAAGCACCGCGTGGGCCTGATCGAGCTGGAGGACATCGCCGCGGTCCGGGACTGGGCGATCAGCTCGGGCCTCGCCGACCCCTCCCGCCTGGTCCTCACCGGCGGTTCCTGGGGCGGCTACCTCACCCTCCTCGGCCTCGGCGTCCAGCCCGACGCGTGGACCCTGGGCATCGCGGCGGTCCCCGTCGCCGACTACGTCACGGCCTACCACGACGAGATGGAGGCCCTGAAGGCGATGGACCGCACCCTCCTGGGCGGCACCCCGGAAGAGGTCCCTGACCGCTTCGAGGCATCTTCCCCCCTCACCTACGTCGACCAGGTCAAGGCCCCCGTCTACATCTCCGCCGGCGTCAACGACCCCCGCTGCCCCATCCGCCAGATCGAGAACTACGTCAAGCGACTCGAGGCCCGGGGCGCGGTCCACGAGGTCTACAGATACGACGCGGGCCACGGTTCACTGGTGGTGGACGAGCGGATCAAGCAGGTGAGGCTGGAGCTGGAGTTCGCGGAACGCCACTTGGCATAGCTGCGGGCAGTCGTGCCGCTGGGGCGGCACGGGTGGGCGCAGCGGCACCCCGCCGGCGCGGGCCAGCGAAACCCACCCCCGCCCAGCCCCGGCGCCGCCGCGACGTTCACGCCCCGGCCCGGTCCCGCGGCCGCCGCCCCAGCAGCTCCGCCAACCCCCTCCGCGTGGCCGCCAGAATCACCCGGTCCGAGCCCTGCAACACGTACGACTCGGGCAGGTCCCACACCAGCCCGGACGACTGCACCTCCTCCGAGGAGTCCTCGCCCCCGCCCCCACGTACCCGCGCCCCCCTGTCCAGCGCCAGCACCCGCCACGCCCCCGCCCGAAACGCCTCCGCCACCGTCCGCCCCTCCAACTGCGCATGCCCGCCCACCTGCAGCGCAGCGAACAACAACACCCGCCGCTCCACCGGTATCGCCCCCAGAATCTGCCGCCCCAGCATCGCCCCGGCGAACGCGGGCGCCGCCAGGTGGGACACGCTCCGACTCCGGGTGAGCGCATGCGGATGCGCGGCCCGCAGCGTCCGGTACACCGCCGTCGCGAAGTCGTCGTCGTACAGCCGCAACACCACCCGAAGATCCGGCCGCACCGACCGCGCGTACAACGCGGCCTCCAGATTCGTCGTGTCCGAACTGGTCACCGCCAGCAACGCATGCGCCCGATGGATCTTGGCGGCCTCCAGCACCCCCTCCTGCGTGACATCCCCCAGCACCACCGGCACCCTGAGCCGCCGAGCCGTAGCCAACCCCCGAGCTTCCGGCCCCGCCTCGACGCACACCACGGGAATGTTCAGCTCCCGCAGCCGCGTCAGCACACGCGTCCCGATCTTCCCCAGCCCCAGCAGCACCACATGCCCACCCAGCCCCCGAGGCGGCTTCCGCAACGCGCCCGCACTCCGGAAGGTCCCCAGCGCCTCCAGCACAGCCGCCAGCAGCACAGGAAGCAGCAGCAACCCCACCAGCCCGGACAGAAGCTGAAGCACCTGCCGCTCGGTGGACGCCCCGATCGCGGGATCGTTGATGGAGAACAGATCCAGCAGCGTCAGATACAGCGCCCCCAACGGATGCACCCCGGTGGCCAGCCACAACGCGACCGCCAGTGCGAGCACACACACCACCAACCCGGCCAGCGACCAACGCAGCCGCCGCGAGAACAGCGAGGCGAACGGCGCCACCACCCCGACCCCACGCCCCGCCGACAACGCGGGCCCGGCGGAGTACGACACCTGCTCGAGGACCACGGTCCCGCGCCCGGTCGCCTCCCGTACCGCCGCCGCGTCGGGCAGCAGCTGCGGCCCGTGCTCCCCACTGCTCTCCGAACCGTCCGCACCGGCCGGATCGTTGCTCGTCGTGGACAGCAGTGCCAGCGTCGCCAGCCCGTGGTCGGCGGCCTGTCCGGGCCCGAGCGGCGGCCGGTCCACCGCGCGCAGCAACAGCCCGTCCGTGTGGACGACCTTGGTGGTGCCGGCGACGGCGGTCGCCGCCAGGGCGGGCGCCGCGGTGTCGGCGTCGGAGAGGACGGTGGTGGAGGCGTCGCCCGCCGCAGGGTCCCCAGCACCCGTCGCCAACGCGGCCGCCTGGTCGAGGAGTTCCTCGATGTGCTGCCCCAACCGCCGGTTGTACAGCCGCAGGACGAGCCGTAGACGGGGGTTGAGCCGGCGTGCGGTGAGCGCGGCACGGATGTTGGTCTCGTCGTCGTCGTACACGAGCGCCAGCGCGGCCGCCCGCTCCACGCCCGCGTCGGCGAGCACGGTCTCGGTGGGCTCGCCGGCCTCCAACACCCGCTCGTTGCCCGGAGGTTCACTGACGGCGACCGTGTTGTTCCCGGCCCCCGCCGCCCGGTTGACCGCCGCGCTCACCACCCGGTCGAGCAGCGCCGCCGACACCGCCCGGGCACGCCCGACCACGGGTGGTCGTACCGTGCGCTCGTTGGGCGGTACGACCAGCGTGACCTGTTCGCCGTAGACACCGCGCAGCTCGGCGGCCAGCCGGTGCGCGAGGCCGTCGTCACCGCACACCACCATGTGCGCGCCGACGTCGGTCGGCAGACCTTGATTCGGAACGCTCCCCACGAGGGAGAAGACTGCCTTACCGGGACGGGGCGTTCCAGATGGGGTTCCGCTCAGGGGGCAGGGCCGACTGAACGCCCGTCTTCCCGGTCCCGTATGAAAGGGGAGGCAGAGCACGGCAATGCGGAGGGACCCGACCGTGGCCATCACCGAAGACGCCCCGCCGCGGGCGGACCAGGACCACGCCGGCGGGCCGCCCGGACCGGGCGCACGGGAGCAGGAGAACCGGCGCCTGACCTCACCGCTGGTCCTGACGATGGTGATGCTGCTGATGGTGGTGGCCCAGTCACCGATCCGCCGCGCGCTGTCGGCGCCGGTGATGCAGAGCTGGACGACGGTGTTCGTGGCGGTGGTCGTGCAGGCCCTGCCCTTCCTGGTGCTCGGGGTCCTGCTGTCGGCGGCGATCGCCGTGTTCGTACCGCCGTCCTTCTTCGCCCGCGCCCTGCCGAAGCGGCCCGCGCTCGCGGTGCCGGTGGCCGGTTTGGCGGGCGCGGTGCTGCCGGGCTGCGAGTGCGCGTCGGTCCCCGTGGCCGGGGCGCTGGTCCGGCGGGGAGTGACGCCTGCGGCCGCGCTCGCCTTCCTGCTCTCCGCTCCCGCCATCAACCCGATCGTGCTGACCGCGACCGCCGTCGCCTTCCCCCGCAACCCCGAGATGGTCCTGGCCCGGTTCGTCGCGAGCCTGCTGGTGGCGTGCGCGATGGGCTGGCTGTGGCAGCGGCTCGGCCGCACCGACTGGCTGCGGCCGCCGTCGCACTCCTCGTACGAGGGGCAGGGCAGGGGCGCGGCGTTCTGGGGCTCGGTCCGGCACGACGTGATGCACGCGGGCGGTTTCCTGGTCGTGGGCGCCATGGCCGCCGCCACCCTCAAGGCGGTCACGCCCGAGAGCTGGCTCCGCACGGCCGCCGACAACCCCCTCTTCTCCATCCTCGCGCTCGCGATCCTGGCGGTGGTGCTGTCGATCTGCTCGGAGGCGGACGCGTTCGTCGCCGCGTCACTGACCCAGTTCTCGCTCACCGCCCGCCTCGCCTTCCTGGTCGTCGGCCCGATGATCGACCTGAAGCTGTTCGCGATGCAGGCGGGCACCTTCGGCCGCGGTTTCGCCGTGCGCTTCGCCCCGGCCACGTTCGTACTCGCCGTCACCGTCTCGGTGCTGACCGGGGCGGTGCTCCTTTGAACCGCCAGGCACAGGCGGCGGTCCTGTTCCTCCTCGGCGCGGCCCTGCTGCACGCGGGCTTCACCGACCTCTACCTGCGCTACGTCAAGGCCGGCCTGCAACCCCTGCTCCTGGCGTCCGGCGCGGTACTGATCGCGGCGGCGCTGGCGACGGCGTGGTACGAGTGGCGACAGACGAAGGGGGCACGCTCGGACGAGGCGGCGCGTGCGGACGAGGCGGCACACGCGGACGGTGAACACGGTCACGGACACCGCGAGCCCCGGGTCTCCTGGCTCCTCGTCCTCCCCCTCTTCGCCCTCATCCTCGTCGCCCCGCCCGCCCTCGGCTCCTACAGCGCGACCCGCACGGGTACGGCCCTGCAAGAGCCCCTCGCCTACCCCTCCCTCCCGGCGTCCACCGGCCCCCTGCGCCTCGCCGTGGCCGACTACGCGGGCCGCGCGGCCTACGACCACGGCCGTTCCCTCGCCGGTCGCCGCATCGAACTCACCGGCTTCGTCGCCCTGGACCGCGCCGGCACCCCCTACCTGGTGCGCATGGCCCTCAACTGCTGTGCCGCCGACGCCCAGCCGGTCAAGGTCGGCCTGACCGGCCGGATCCCCCCGGTGCTGCAACCGGACACCTGGCTGACGGTGACCGGCACCTACACCGCCCGCCAAACCAGGGACCCGGTCAACAACGGCCGGATCCCGTTCATCGAGGTCACCGCGGCCAAGCCGGTACCGGTGCCGCACGACCCGTACGACGAGACGTGGAACAACTGACACCGGCGTACCCGCGTGGGGCAGCGGGTAAGGGGGCCCCATGGGGGAAACGGGGCAGGGGCTCCAGCCGGGGCGGGTCGCCGAGGTACTGGTGCGAAGGCCGGGCGGGTTGCCCGGGGCGCGCGGTTCCGGTTACCGGGTGAGTGAGTCGTCTGTGCTGACGGCCGCTCATGTCGTGGGCGGCCCGGTGCGGTCGGTACAGGTCCGCTTCGACGCCGACCTGCCGGGGGAGTGGAGCGCCGAAGCCCGCGTGGTCCTGCGGTCCGAGGCCGCGGACGTGGCCCTGCTGGAGCTGGCCTACGTACCCGCCGCACGACGTGACCAGGCCCTGCCGCCCCGCTACGCCGCGGTCCCCGACGCCGACGTGGTGCTGCCGTTCACGGCGGTCGGCTTCCCCCGCTTCAAGCTGCGCAAGGACACGCTGAGGCCGCACCTCGACGACGCGTCACCGGGCCAGTACCGCGACTCCTGCCACCTCTGCGGAACCGTCTCCGTGCTGTCCAACCGCCGCGAGGGCACACTCGAACTGGCCGTCGTCGCCCCGCCCGCCGACGTCGAACCGGAACGCTCGCCCTGGGAGGGGATGTCGGGGTCCGTGGTGTGGAGCGAGGGTGCCGTGATCGGTGTGGTGAGCGCCCACCACCGTGCCGACGGCCTGGGTCGGCTCGCGGCCCGCCGTCTGGAACGCTGGTACGACACCCTGTCGCCCATCGAACTCGACCTGCTGACCCGCCACGCCGGCCTGCCCCCGCGCGACTCGCTCGGCGCGCCCGGCGAGACCCACCAGGTCAGCTCCCTCGCGCGCCTCCCGACCGACCTGCCGCTGCGCGAACTGATGCCCCTCGTCGACGCCCTGACGGCCCTGCCGACCCTGCGCGGCCCCGGCGGCATGGCCCTCGTCCTGGACTGCATCAGCTCCCAGATCGCCGCCAACAGCCCACGCGACCCCCGGCTGCGCCTCGACGTCTTCGGCATCGTACGCACCTGCCTGAGCTACCCGGGAACACTGGACCAGCTCCTGGAAGCCGTACGACTCCTGGAGGGCCCGTCGACGGAAGTGGAACGAGTGAACACCGCGGCGGACCAACTGTCCCGGCACCACAGCTGACTTGATCTCGCGGGCGCGGCGTGGATATGGGGTTTCGCGGGGTGGCCCGCTGGGCCATGATGGTTGAGGCACCGGCAGCGCTGACACATCGTTAACGGGAGGGGACTTGGCAGCCTTGGAGGAACCGATGTCTGCCGTCGAGTCCGCTGTCGTGGATCTCTCGGGGGTCTCTCTCGCAGCGCTGCGCTCCATGGACGACACGGCCGTCGCCGAGTCGCTGGAGCAACTGCTGCACCACATCGACGGCCCGCAGGCCATCACGGTCTCGTACAACCCGTCCCGCTTCGACTGACTCGACCGAGGGGATCGGCACGGTGCTGTGGAGGACGCGTGGCCGCTGACGCCACGACAACGGGGGATCCCCTGACGTTCCACCGGCTCTCGGCGTCCGCCGCCCTGGCCCTCGCGCGCGGTGAGGGCGACGAAGCGGTGACGGACGAGCTGCTGAACGCCGAACGCAGCCGACGGCTGTTGCTGCTACGCGCGTTGGACAGGGAACTCGCCTCACTCACCCGGGACGACGGCCCCGAACTGCCGTACGCCGAGGCGTGGGCGCTGCTGGAGCGCGCGCAGCAGAAGGTACCCGAGGTGTTCGAGGACGTGCTGATGTCCCCGGGCACCGGCATGTGGGTGTCGCTGGCGCTGCGCCGGCTCAGGGGCCGCTCCTACGAGGACGCGCCGGCCTGGGTGGTCCTGGGCCATCTGACCTCACTGGCCGCGGCCGCCGGAGCGCGGGCCGGGCTGGACTTCGAGATCACCGTACCGGTGCGGCGCGGCCTCGTCCCCCTGCCGACGCTGGGCTGCGCCCGGTTGCCGGCCCCGCAGGCCTGGGGCACGGCGCGGGTCGTGGCGCGTGAGGGTCGGCTGCGGATCAGTGCGGCGGGCGGGGAGGTCGAGGTCGCTCCGGACGGTGGCGGCCCCGGGTGGCTTCCGGTGCGCCGGTTGTCGCTGGGGTCCGGGGAGCGGGCGAAGACGATGGTGCTGGAAGAGCTGGACCCGTACCGCACGTTCCCCCGGCCGAGTGAGCCACGGCTGTTGTCCGAGGACGAAGCGGAATCCTGGCAGACGCTGCTGGCGGGTGCCTGGGACGTGCTGCTGCGCGACGAACCGGAGAGTGCCGGGGCGATGCGTCGCGGACTGAAGTCGCTCGCGCCGACGCCGGGGAGAGAAAGGTTTCGGCCGTACAGCGGCACGGCCGGGGACGCGTTCGGCGGGGTCACCGCGTCCCGCCCCGACGACGTCCCCCAGCTGGCCGCGACCCTCCTCCACGAGTTCCAGCACACCAAGCTCGGCGGCCTGATGCACCTGGGCCAGCTGAGCCTGCCCGCCGACCGGGAGACGCCCGAGCAGCTCTTCTACGCCCCCTGGCGCGACGACCCCCGCCCACTCGGGGGCCTCCTCCAGGGCATCTACGCCTTCCACGGCGTGACCCGCTTCTGGCGCACCCACCGACACGTCGCCGACCCGGGATACGCGCCCCTGGCCCACTTCGAGTTCGCGCTGTGGCGCGCCCAGGTGTGGCCGACGCTGAACGCGGTGCGCGGGCACGCACGGCTGACACCGCTCGGCCGCGATGTCTTGGACCGCCTGGGTGAACGGCTGGCGGAGTGGATGACGGAAGAGGTGCCCGAGACGGAACTGCGCCTCGCCCTGGAGTGCGCCGCCGACCATCGGGCCCGCTGGCGCGCCCATCACCTGCGGCCGCCCGCCGAGGCCGTCGACGAGGCGGTACGGGCCTGGCGGCGTGGTGACGCCCTGCCGCCTGCCGCCCTGGGCGCCGCGCCCACGATCGTTCCCGACACCGAGATGCGGTTCCTGGACGGCGCTGCCGTCCTGGCCCGCCACCGGCTCGCCGACCCCGACGGCGACTGGCGGCACCACGCCGCGTCCCGCGACGGCGACTCCGGGGGCGTCGACGGCGCCGACACGGCCGACGTCCTGCTGGCCTGCGGCGACCACACCGCCGCCCGCGCCGACTTCACCGCACGCCTCGCCACGAAGGGCGCCCCGGTGGCCGCGTGGGTGGGGCTGGGACGCACGCTCCCCGCCGACACCCCCGCCGCCCTCCTCCTCCGCGACTTCCCGGAGCGGGCCCGCGCCGTCCAGGACGCCCTCCAGGCGACGACGGACGACGGCGCGGACCCGGTGGCACTGGCGGCCTGGCTGGCGGGCGGGGAGCCCACGGCGAGCCGGCGGGCGTAGGCGGGCATAGGAGAAAAGGGGGGCCGGTCCAGGCCCCCCTCACTTCACAGCGGCAGCGGGTCGATGTCGCAGTTGGCCCGCTCGCCCGCTCGGTACTGGACCGTCGCCGGGTGTGGCGTGCCCGACTCGATCTGTAGGCGTGGGGCGTCGAGCACACGCTCCATGCGCTCCAGGGTGTCCTCGCGCAGGGCCCTTGCCTGGGCCTCGGCGCCGGTGGCGGCGAGGTCCAACGCCAGGTTCCCGGCGCAGGCCAGCGTTGTCGGGTGGTCCTCCCCGAACGTCACCCGGCACAGCGCCAGCGTGTCCTCGCCCCGGCGCCGCGCCTCCTCGTACTGCCCCAGCGCGGCCAGGTCGCTGGCGAGGTTGATGGCGCAGACGAGGGCGAGGGGGTGCCCCGCGCCGAGCCGGTCGGTGAGCGAGCCGAGCGCCGTCTCGTCGAGCCGCCGCGCCTCCTCCGCCTGGCCGAGCAGCCGCAGGGTCACGGCGAGGTCGACGTCGGCGGAGAGCACGTGCGGGTGGTGCGGGTCGTAGATCTGCCGGTACCCCTCGGCCGCCTTCACGCCCCGCGTCCGGGCCGCCTGCAGATCGCCGTTCTGACGCAGGGCCACCGAGAGGGTCAGCGCCGCGGACAGGGAACGCGGGTGGGTCTCGCCGTAGCGCCTGATGAACTGGGCGTGCGCCTCGGTCGCCAGCTCCAGCGAACGCGTGTGGTCGCCCTCCTTGCGGCAGGACTCGCTCAGCTGGCGCATCGCGTCGACCGTCGTGGGGTTGCCGAGCCCGAACACGTCCCGGTACGCCCCCTGCACGGACTCGTGCAGGGAACGCGCACCGACGTAGTCGCCGGTCTCACGCACGTCGATGGCCATGTTGTACTCGGTGATCAGCGTCCGCCGGTCGTCCCGTCCGAACAGCCGCAACTTCAGGCCCAGCGTGCGCCGGTCCAACTCCAGGGCCTGCCGGAAGTCACCCGCGAGGCGCAGGCTCACGCCGAGGTTGTGGGTGATGTTGAGCGTGGTCGGGTCGTCCTCGCCGAACGCCCTGCGCGCCCGCTCGTAGGCGATCTTGTCCAGCTCGGCGCCCGTGGCGAACCTGCCCTCGACCCGTCGTACGGCGGCCTCCAGCTGGATCGCGTCGAGCGCGTCCTCCCGGATGTCGTCGCCGTCGGGCGGGGCGGTGCGCTCGTAGACCTCGCGGAGGTGGGAGACCAGCCGGGCGGCGTCGTCGAAGCGGCCCACCACCCAGTACATGAAGCAGAGCCACTGCCCCATCAGCAGCGTCTGCTGGTCCTCCTCGCCGAAGACGGTGAGCCAGGCCTCCCACGCCTGCTCGGAGAAGTCGAGCGACACGTCGTGGTCGCCCCAGTAGTACAGGTACTCGGCGACGTTGCGGACCAACTGGCGCACCCAGGGCTGGTCGGACTTGATCGCGTCGGAGGCGATGACATGGCTGTACAGCTCCGCGTACCGGGGCCAGCTCCCGGGATTCGAGGGAGTCTTCGGGTCGGCGGCTGCCAGCAGGGTGTGAGCGCCATGGCGCATACGGGACTGCTCCTGGGGAGACATGCGGTTGTTCAGGACGAGCTGCACCAACCGATGCATCTCGATCGAGTTCGTACGATGATCGATCCGCGCCAGCGAATACCGGTTCACCTCCCTTATCGCACGCGCAAGCCGGATCGGGTCGTTCAGCGCCGCATCGAGCTCGGGGAAGATGCTGCTGTTCCCGAGCCCGGAGAAGATGGACCGGGAGATCGGGTCGGGCGCGAAGTAGGAGCACAGCTGCAACAGCCGCAACGCCGCGGGACTGCGGGTCTCCAGGTGGTCGAGGGAGACGTTCCAGGCGGCGGCGACGGGGAGTTGGTAGTCCGGCGGAGGGGCGACCTCCAACAGCTCCATGCGCTTGGACTCGAACAGGCGTAGGTATTCGGACGCCGGCATGCCGGTCTCCGCACGCCACGCCGCCGCCTGTTCCAGCGCCAGCGGCAGATCGCCGAGCGCCTCGGCCAGCTGGTCGGCCTCCTCCTCCTGGAGCGGCGGCCCGGAGCGGCGCAGCAGCTCCTTGCTCTCCTCGCGGGTGAACACGTCCACCTCGAGGGAGCCGCCGACCTGCCCCCAGCGCCGGTTGCGGGAGGTGACGAGGATCGTGCCGTTGCCGCCCTGCGGGAAGTAGTGGCGGACCTGTTCGGGGTTGTCCGCGTTGTCGAAGATCAGCAGCCACCGCGAGTACGGCCGTCCCTCACGCAGCGCCTCCCGGACCGCGGGGCCCGCGATGTTCGCCTCGGGGGAGGTCTCCAGGCCCAGCCGCTGCGCCAACTCGACCAGCGCCTGGCCGATCTGGCCGGGCCGCTCGGCGGGGATCCACCACACGACGTCGAAGTCACTCTGGTGGCGGTAGGCGTACTCGATGGCGAGCTGTGTCTTGCCGACGCCGCCCATGCCGTGGATGGCCTCCGGCAGCACCGTCGTCGTGCCCTCCCGCAGCCGCTGGTCGAGCAGCTCCAGCAGGGCGCTGCGCCCGGTGAAGTTCGGATTGCGGGGCGGCAGATTCCCCCAGACACGCGGTTGTGCCGTGCGGTCCCCCTCCACGGTCCGCTGGGGTGTTGTCGACATCTGAGGGGCTCCTTCGGAAGCGGTCCGGGATGCGCGCGCCGCTTCGGGGCCGACCGCCGCCGAGGTCGGGCCTGACGGCGCTGGTCCCGTCGGAATGCGTGATGGTTTCTCCAGGCTGACTGCGTATCGCCGATCGTGCCAGCTCAGCACCTTCGCCAACATGGCGGCACGCTGGGCGTACCTGCCCGACAGGGCTCGTAGAGCGGTCAGCTCCACGCGGAGGAAGGCGATGTTGCGGCGGTTGACGCGGGGCATCGCCAGGGTGTCCAGCGGTTCTTGTGGAGAGGGCAACAACGCGCTGCTCGACCGGTGTTCGGCGAACAACGCGCGTACGTCGTGCAGGACCCGTGCGGTGGCGCTGCGGCGGCCCAGCGCCAGCAGTTCCTCCCGGGTGTTCGGGGCGAACCTGAAGGTCACGTCGGCCGGGCCGGCGCCCTCCGTACGGGTGGGCCGGACCAGTCCGCTCATCAGCAGTTCGGAGACGTGGACGGGGCCCGCTTCCGGGGTGGTGTCGACGACCCTGCGGATGGCGGGCAGGCTCAGCGGCGCGGCGGCCAGCCGGGTGGCGAGCGCGAACGCCGTGGGGCTGGCGGCGGCGCGGAAGTCGGAGACACGTTCGGCTGCGGGCACCGTGCTGTGCGGGTCGGGCACGTCCTCGGCCCAGGGCAGGGCGCGCGCCGCGTCGGGCCTGCGCTTCCACTCCCTGGCCTGGATGGCGGACAGGTCCAGCCACTCGGGCTCCCGCCCGGACACCAGCCGGGTCAGGGCCTCGGCCCAGCGGTTGGTGAGGGCGAGGACGGGGACGACGACCGGGTCGGACGCGGCCTCGGAGGAGTCGTTGCGAGCGTCGGTCTCGGCGCCGGCTCCCGCCTCAGCCTCCGCGTCGGCCCCCGTCTCGGGGCCGGGTGTCTCGGGCGCGTCCCGTAAGCCCGCCGGAACCTCCCGCTCCGCCCAGTCCCAGGCGCTGTTGGCCGACCACGGGCGGGCTGCGCGGATGCGGACGCGGTACACGTCGAGGCCGGTGCGGAACCACAGGTGCTGGGGAAGCAGATGCACCACGGCGACGGGACAGGTGCGCCCCCACTCGCGCAGCAGCGGCTGCACGGCGCCGAGCCGCCACCCGAGTGCGAGCGCGTCGGTCAGTACCAGCACCACCCGGCGCACGTCGGCCGGCGTGGCACCGAGGGGTTCCTCCGGGGCCACCCGGGCCGGGTCGGTCTCGTCGGTGCCCAGGAGTCGTAACACCCGCACCCGGGTGAAGTCCCCCGCTTGGCGCAGCTCTTCGGCGAGGTCGTCGACGGCCCGGTCCCACACCCGCATCGTCGGATGGGCGTCGATGACGAGGACCGCCTCGGCGGGCTCGGGCCCGTCCGGCTGTGCGAGCCTGCTCAGGACGTGGGCGGCCTCCCGTCGCGCCCGCGCCGCCTGTGCCGGTCGCCGACCGTCGTCATCGTGCATGGGAGCTCTCAAGGCGTCGCGGGGACGGCGAGAGTGACGCGGAGTCGCGCAGACCCCGGGCATGCGTGACATCCACGGGCAAAGCCTTGCAGTGCGTCCACCTCCGAGGCAAGTGCGTACGGGGGCTCATGCGCAGGGTGCGCACAAGCATGCCGGAGGCAGGAAGACCGGCTCGGGACCGATACCGGCCGGTGGATGCGCGTGGGTTCATTGCGGGGCACGTCCTCTCGCCGTCGGGCCACGGTCCGCGCCCCCGTGACCCGGCCGACCGGTTCACCGCTGCACCGGCGCATGGTCGGTGCCCGGCGGGCCGGGTCTGCGCTCCGGGTCGTCGAGCAGGATCGCGAGGTGGCGTCCCACGTGGTTGTCCCATCCCTCGGGGCCGACCGCCAGCGCCTCTCTGCGCCATCTTTCGGTCCGCTCCAGAAGGCTGCCCAGTCCACGGTCCTGCACGATGTCCGCGACGGCCTCCCGGAACGCGGGATCGGAGCAGTCGCCGCGGTGCCAGATCATGGCCGGGATCCCGGCCCGCAGACCCGCCTCGAACTCCTGGCGGCTGGCGGGGGAGTCCCCGCCCGGCGGCTCGCTGAGCACCAGGCAGACGGCCTGCTCGTCCTCCTTCAGCTCCCGCTCCAGATGGAAGTGCGAGCTGCCCGGACGGTTGCGGTAGGCACTGCTGTTCGCGGGCTGGTCCTTGAGCCGGCGCCACTTGTTGTGCCAGGGCCGGTGCCAGGACGCCTTGCGCAGGCGTTCGAAGCTGCGGAGCAGGACGGTGTAGTCCAGTACCAGGGGCGTCGGGGAGGTGGAGTCCGACTCCTTGTTCCACCACTCGACCGGCTCACCGAGCAGTTCCCACGGCAGGATGAATTCCAGGACGACCGGTTGGCGCAGGTCCGACCAGCGTTCCTCGGTCTGTTCGACGAGCCGCTCGACCTCGGAGGGCAGCTCGTCGCGGTGCAGGTGCACCGGCTCGCCGGGGACGGGGTGCCAGCCCTCCGCGTCCGACTGCCGCCAGTGGGAGAGGAAGTAGCGGTCGGTGTCCACGCCGTCCGGCTCGAACTGGATCATCAGATACGCCGGTACCAGTGACGGCGGCGGCAGGACGGCACCGGTGTGCTGCCACTCGGCCATCCGGTCCTCCAGGCCCCGGGCGAGGGCCTGCTTCCGGTTCCAGCGCCGCAGCTCCTCCGCGGCCTCGGCCTTGCCGTCCTCCATGAGCTGGTCGGCGGCCAGGGACAGGAACGCCATGCTCACGGGCAGTTCGTTCGCCGCCGCGTTGTCGCCGGCCAGTCGTAGGAACACCGCCCAGGCCGTGTCGCACCACACCGGCAGCTCCTGGGTGCGTGACCGGCTCGCCCGGCGCGCCATCGCCGTCAGGGCGGCCGTCGACCGCATCTCCAGCAGGACGGGCCGCAGCGGGTGCAGGTCGGCCCCTTCGTAGAAGTCCACCGCCTCCCACTCGTCCACCAGGCGCCGCAGCGCCGTGACGGCCGCCGACTGCTGCTCCACGTATCCCAGGCACCGCACCAGGACGGCCAGCCCGTCCGGGAACCCCGCGCAGCGCTCGACGAGTTGGAGGAGCTCCGTCCGCAGCATCCCGCTGCGTTCGAGTTCCACAGGAGCGCCCAGCTCCTGGCCGAGCATGCGCAGCACCAGGTCGGAGCCGGCCGTGTTC
Source organism: Streptomyces sp. NPDC043427 (assembly GCF_056436655.1). Taxonomy (NCBI): domain Bacteria; kingdom Bacillati; phylum Actinomycetota; class Actinomycetes; order Kitasatosporales; family Streptomycetaceae; genus Streptomyces; species Streptomyces sp. NPDC043427. The sequence continues at coordinate 125,957 of NZ_JBWKCC010000016.1, forward strand.
CGCATCGCGTTCGACTGCTGGAGCACGTCGACGACCTCGGCCACCAGCTCGTTGCGAACTCGCGCAGGGCTGCGCCCTTCCACCCCCGTGACCTCCCGATCGCCCGCGACCGTCATCGAGCCCGTCCTGACCGCGCGGACCAGCGTACGGCCCGGCGTCCCCCCACGTCAGGAGGGCGCAAGGCCGGAACGGGTGCCCGGACTGCCAGGCCGTGTCCCAGTCGGTCAGCGCTCATCGTCGGCCTCGTCCCCGGAGATCAGCACGGTGTGGTGGACGCCGTCGGGGGCGACCAGCTTCGGTTGCAGGGTGAGGTTGACGCGGTGGGTGCGCAGGGTTCCCGTCGAGCCGTCGGCGCCCGCCTCGACGACGTAGAACCGCACCTTGCCGGCCGCCCCGCCCTTCCGGTCGACCGCGACGGTCGCCTCGATCTCGACGGGCCCGAGCTCGAACCGCACCGGTCCGCCCGCCCCGTCCGCCATCGCCGCGTTCAGCTCATGCCTCAACTGCCGGATCATCTCCGCGAGTTCGATCACACTGCCCTCCCCAGAGGATGCACGAGGATGCACCTCCCTCAGTTCTACAGGTGTCGGCTGAGGCACGCCCGGGCTTGGCTCAACAGGCCCCTCACCAGTGACGGGCGGACGTCGGCCGAAAGGCCGACCGGCGCGGCTTCGGGCCGGTGAACGGTGGCCGATCGGCCGAGGTGACGACCCCGTCCCTGACGCGAGATTGGTGCTCCCCTCCTCCAGGAGTACGCCCATGCCGACCCCTCTCGTCGCCGAAGAACCAGCCGTCACCGCCCTCGCCCCCGCCCGTGTGCTGGGGCGTGACGCTCCTTCGCGCACCGCCGCCGTCGTCATCCGCTGGGACGCGCTGTACTGGCTGGGATGCGCGGTGTTCGCAATGCTGCTGGCGCTGCTGACGACCCTCACCCCGCACCGCGTATGGGGTGCCTGCGCGGCGGTCGGGTACGCCACGGCGGCCGTGCTCGCCCGCCGGGCGCCGCGCGCCTGGAGCAGCCGTACCGCTCCGGTCGCCGCCCTCGCCGGGGCGGTCGTCCTGCCGCTGCTGATCCTCATCGGGGGTGGGCGCCGCACAGACGGAGGTCCACGTCGTCGAGCGCGCGGGCGGCCTGCTGCTGCACTCGGGCAGCCCCTACGTCCCCCATCCGACCGACGTCGACGACTACAACCCGTACCTGCCCGGAATGGCCGTCCTCGGCATCCCCCACGCCCTGCTGGGCGACACCCCGCCGGCGGACGCCCGGCTGTGGTTCTGCGCGGCGTTCCTGGCGGCGATGGGCCTGGCGACGGCGGGCCTGGCGGCACGCGGCGGTGGGGTGAGACGACCGAGCGGCGACGGGGGGAGGTGGCCGAGCGGCGGCGGGGGGAGGCGGCCGGGTTCTACGTCCGCCGCCGTCCCCCTCCTCGCCGCCTTCCCCGCGGTCGCGCTGCCCCTGGCCGTCGGCGGGGTCGACCTGCCGGTGATCGGTCTGATGTGTCTGGCGCTGGCCCTGGCGTGCCGGGGCGGCACCGGTACGGCTGCCGGGCTGGCGATGGGCGCGGCGGCCGCCCTGAAGTGGACCGCGTGGCCGCTGCTGCCGGTGGGCCTGGTGCTGCTGGCGCACACCGCCGGGCGCAGGGCGGCCGTACGCGCCGCCGTGGTGGCCCTGCTGCCTGCCGCCGTGGCCGTGATACCGGCCGCCCTGGCCGATCCGCACGCCTTCCTGGAGCAGGTGGTGATGTTCCCGCTGGGCAAGGGCGGCGTCCACTCGCCCGCGACGAGCCCGCTCCCCGGCCACCTGCTCGCCACGTACGTCCCCGGCGGTTCCTTCCTCGCCCTGGCGGCCCTGGCGGCGGCGGCTGTGGCCGTGGCGGTGTCCCTGCGGGTCCGCCCGCCCCGAACCGTCGTGGCGGCGGCCGACCGTCTGGCCCTCGGCCTCGGACTCGCCATGTGCCTGATCCCGGCCACCCGCTTCGGCTACCTCGTCTACCCGCTGGTCCTCGCGGCCTGGTTTAGTCGGCCGGGGGTGCCCACCCGTGACTGAACACGACAGGCGGCACCTCGTCCTGGTCACGGTCCTCGCGGTCGTCGCCCTGCTCGCGACACTGTGCCTGCCGCTCAGGTGACAGGCCCCTCAGCCCCGGCCCCGCGTGCCTCGGGGCCTGTCCGGACCTCCAGCGCACGCAGCACCGCCACCATGTCCTCCCCGCCGTGCCCCTGTGCCACGGTCTCCTCGAAGAGGGCGTGGCAGACGTCGAGGAGCGGCGAGGCCAGGTCGGCCTTCCGGGCGGCCTGGGCGATCAGGAGGTTGTTCTTCAGTACGTCCGCTGCCGCGGCCTGCACGGTGAAGTCACGCGTGAGCAGCTTGGGGGCCTTCATGCGGGAGACGGAGCTGGCCATCGGGCCTGCGTCCAGCACGTCCAGGAGCAGGCGTTGGTCGAGTCCGTGCCGGTCGGCGAAGTGGAACGCCTCGGTCAGGCCGGTCACCAGCGTGATCAGGAACAGGTTCACCGAGAACTTCATCAGCAGCGCCCCCGGGACGGCACCGCAGTCGAACGTCTCCCGGCACATGGGGGCGAGCAGGGGCCGTACGGCCTCCCGGGCGGGACCGTCACCCGCCAGCATCGCCACCAACTGCCCCTGTTCCGCGGGCACGCGGGAACCGGAGACGGGCGCCTCGACGTAACTCCCGCCCGCGGCACGGATGTCGGCCTCCAGGCCGCCCGAGTACTCCGGCGAGGTCGTGCCCATGTGGACGAGGGTGCGCCCGCCGGCGCGCGCGGCGAACTCCGGGGTGCCGCGTCCCAGGACCGCGTCGATCGCGGTCTCGTCGGCCAGCATGAGGATCACGACGTCGGCTCGCCCGAAGACCTCCGCGGGGTCCGCCGCGACCTGCGCACCGGCGGCCCGCAGGGGCTCGCAGCGGGCGGGGGTGCGGTTCCAGACGACGAGGGGCGTCCCGGCGCGGGCGAGGTTGAGCGCCATGGGCTGCCCCATGACGCCGAGGCCGACGAAACCGACGTACACGCTGCACCGCCGTCCACTTGTGGTCGTGAGTTATGACGACGGTCATAGTAGCTGCTGCTATGACAGCGGTCATAGAGTGAACGCCGGGTTGTTCGAGTGAGGTGGAGGTCGAGGATGGCGACGCCCGAGAGAGGCCCACGCGAGCGGATGGTCTTCAGCGCGGCCCAGCTCATACGGCGCGACGGTGTCGCCTCCACGGGGATGCGCGAGGTCGCCGCCCACGCGGGGGCGCCGCGCGGGTCGCTCCAGCACTACTTCCCCGGCGGCAAGGAACAGCTCGTCAACGAGGCGGTGGGCTGGGCCGGCCGCTACGCGGGCAACCGCGTCGCCCGCTTCCTCGCGGCGCTGCCGGAGCCGACCCCCGGCGGGCTGTTCGCCGAGATGGTCCGCCAGTGGACCGACGAGTACGAGACCAGGGGCTTCGCGGGCGGCTGTCCCGTCGCCGCCGCCACGGTGGACTGCGCGGAGTCCACCGAGTCCACGCGGGAGGCGGCGTCCGCCGCGTTCGCCACCTGGACCGGTCCGGTGTCCCGCGCCCTGACCGACATGGGCGTCCCCCCACACCGCGCCGAACCCCTCGCCACGCTCATGATCAGCACCCTGGAGGGCGCGATCCTCATCGCCCGCGCCGAACAGGACACCCGCGCCCTGACGGCCGTCTCCCGGGAGCTCGGTCCCCTTCTCGACGCGGCGGTGACCAGGAGCGACTGAGCGCCGCCGGCCTTGAGCACCCGGAGGCTCCGGTCGCGCAGTTCCTCGATGAGACCGAGCAGCTGACTGGTCTGCTCCAGGCCCAGGGAAGTGGTGGGCTCGTCGAGCAGGAGCAGCCGGGGCGCGCCGAAGAATGCGCGAGAAGCCCCGCCCCCGGCACCGAGACCCATCTTCGGTTCCTTCGATCTGGCCGACTTTGCCCCGCAAAGGGAGCTTGGTCCCTAACCTGTCCGTGCCGTCGCCGCCCACCCGTTCCCGCACGTGGAGCGGCCGCCACCTGCCAAGCTCGGGTACGTGACGTACGTAGTGACCGTGGACACCTGCATCCCGGAGGACACTCCGGAGATGGACGCCCTGCAACGAGCGGGCGCCGTGGCGCTCATCGAGGAGGGATTCGAATCCGTCAGGTCCGTCGAGGGGCCGGACGGCGTGGAGGTCGATCTCCTCGACAGCATGGTGGCCGTCCACCCGGGCGGCGCCCTGCTGAAGGTCGTCGTGGACGCTCCGGCGCTGGAGGCCGCCGAGGAGGCGGTGCACGCGCTGGCGGACGAGCTGCTGGAACGCTCCGAACTCCTGGCGGACTGGAAGATCGAACGGTGCGAGGTCGAGCTCCACCAGGACCTGGCCAAGGTGAGCCTCGACGCGGCCGACGGGCCCGACGCCCCGCCCGACGACCCGGCCGCTCGCAAGGCCCGGCACACCGCGAGCGTGACCGCCGAGAGCGTCGACGAGGGCCACGAGGTCGAGGCGAAGGCCACGGCCGTGCGCAGCCAGATGCTGGAGTCGGCGGCCCAACTCCGCTCGTTCTCCCCCGCGATGTTCGGCGTACTCGACGACGAGGACGGCCACGCGGGAGTCGCCGTCTCGCCGGAGGCCGCCGAACTCGCCGCCGGCGCCCTGGTCCACGCGACCGACATCCTGGTGGACGAGCTGTTCGAAGACCTGCAGGTGCTGACCCAGGAGGACACCAGCGTCGCCGAATGCGAGGGCCCCCTGTGGCACTTGGAGCGCCTGCCCGACCGGTACGCCCTGCGCTACGACGCCCCTTTCGCCCGCCGATTCCTGGTGACCGTGATCGCCATGACCACCCGCCTCACCGACGGAAGCTTCCAACGGCTCAGCTGCGTGGCCGAGGAGCTCGCCCTGAGGTTCCTGCTGGGCGCGGCGACCACGGCGCTGGAGCTGTACGGACTTCTCGACGACGAGGTGTCCGCCGCCCTCGACGCGTTCGCCGCCCACGTGTACGAGGACATGGACCACGAGTGGCTCTACGACGACTCGCTGGACGGCATCGACGAACAAGCCACCGGCACGGCTCTCGGGGGCGTGCCCATAGCGCTCGGTTCGTGGTTCACGCCGTTCGACGAAGGCAGGTACGTCCACCCGTCCGCGGCGGACGAACCGGAAACGGCGCAGCAGTGACGTGGCGGAACGTTCATGCGGAACACTCGCGCGGGCACCGCACTCGTGCGCCCTCAGACGGGGTACGCGTGCGTCTGCGCCGCCTTCACCGTCGCCCAGACCTCCGCGCCCGGGTGCAGATCGAGTTCGGCGGCGGCGACCGTGGTGAGGTCGGCGGCGAGGGGGAGTTCGCCGGTGAGGTCGGCGCGGATCTGGTCGCCGTGGGTCTCCAGCCCGGCCACCTCGCAGCGCCAGAGGTTACGGGCGCTGGAGCCGGTCGGGCGGTCACGGTAGAGGGTGACCGCGCTCGGCGGGAACGCCACGAACACCGGGCCGGACAGCACCTCCGTCGTCGTGATGGGCGGCCCGGAATCGAGCCGGACGGTGTGGCCGTCGGACTGGCCCCGGTAGAGGTTCAGGCCGACCAGCTGGGCGATGTAGTCCGTACGGGGATGGCGGGCGATGTGGGACGGGCTGCCCTCCTGGACGACCCGTCCGTGCTCGACGACGACCAGACGGTCGGCCAGGACCATGGCGTCCAGGGGGTCATGGGTGACGAGTACGGCGACTGCCTCGAACTCGGCGAGATGGCGGCGGAGTTGGGCGCGCACCTCCAGGCGGGTACGGGCGTCCAGCGCCGCCAGCGGCTCGTCGAGGAGCAGCAGGCGGGGGCGGGTGGCCAGGGCGCGGGCGAGGGCGACGCGCTGGGCCTGGCCGCCGGAGAGCCTGCGGGGCTTGGCACCGGCGTGGTCGGCGAGGCCCATCCGCTCCAGCCACTCGGCGGCCCGCGCTCGCGCCTGAGCCCGGGTCGCGCCCTGGCAGCGCGGCCCGAAGGCCACGTTGTCGAGGGCGGTGAGGTGAGGGAAGAGCAGGTAGTCCTGGAAGACGACGCCGACCGGCCGGGACTCGGGCGGCGTACGGTCCAACTCCGTGCCGTCCAGCCGCAGACGACCACCGGTGAGCGGGGTCAGCCCGGCCAGGGCGCGCAGGGCGGTGGTCTTGCCGGCGCCGTTCGGGCCGAGCAGGGCGACCACCTCGCCGGGTGCGACGGTCAGCGCCACGTCGAGCCGGAAGGCACCGCGGTCCACCACGAGGCGGGCGTCGAGCCCGTCCGCGACGGGGTCGGTGTGGACGTCGTGGGCGGCGTCGTGAGGCCCGGTCATCGCGCTGTCATCCAACGGTCGCGCAACCCGGCCAGCACCGCGATCGACACGGCCAGCAGCACCAGGCTGAGGGCGATCGCGGCCTCCGGGTCGCTCTGCAGGGCCAGGTAGACGGCCAGCGGCATGGTCTGGGTCCGGCCGGGGAAGTTGCCGGCGAAGGTGATCGTCGCGCCGAACTCGCCGAGCGCGCGGGCCCAGGCGAGTACCGCGCCGGCCGCGATGCCGGGGGCGATCAGCGGCAGGGTGACCCGGCGGAACGCGGTGAAGCGGGAGGCGCCCAGGGTGGTGGCCGCCTCCTCGTAGCGCGGATCGGCGGCACGCAGCGTGCCCTCGACGCTGATGACCAGGAACGGCATGGCCACGAACGCCTCCGCCACCACGACCCCCGCCGTGGTGAACGGCAGCGTGATCCCGAACCACGAGTCCAGCCACTGCCCGACGACGCCGTTGCGGCCCAGCGCCATCAGCAGCGCCACACCGCCGACGACCGGCGGCAGCACGAGCGGCAGGGTCACGAGAGCCCGTACGACACCACGGCCGGGGAACTCGACCCGGGCCAGCAGCCAGGCCAGCGGCACACCGAGCACCAGGCTCACCGCGGTCGCCGCGGTGGCGCAGACCAGGGACAACTGGAGCGCCTGCCACACCTCGGCGCTGGTCAGCTGCTCGGGCAGACTGCGCCAGGGGGCCCGTACGAGCAGGGCGATCAGCGGCACGATCAGGAACGCCAGGCCGATCAGCGCGGGGAACAGCAGGGGCAGCGGAACGCCCGCCCGGACGCGCCGACGCCGCGGCCCGCCCCTAAGGGTGTCGGTCGCGGCGTCGGCTTTGCCGGTCGAGGTCACGGCTTGAGGAACCCGGCCCCGCTCAGGACCTTCTGGCCCTGCGCGGACCGCACCAGCGCGATGAACGCCTGGGCGGCCTCGGCGTGCTTCGCGTCCTTGAGCTGGACGATCGGGTAGTCGTTGACGGCGTCGGCGGACTCGGGGAACTCCACGCCCTCAACCTTGCCACCCGCCGCGCGCACGTCGGACTTGTACACCACCGCCGCGTCGGCCTCCTTCAGTTCCACCTTCGTCAGGGCCGCCTTGACGTCCTGCTCATAGGAGACGGGGGTGAGCTTGAGCTTGCCTGCGTCGAGGGCCTTCTGCGCGGCGGCGCCACAGGGCACCTCCTTGTCGCAGAGCACGACCTTCAGGTTCGACGTGGTGAGGTCCTTCAGGGAGGAGACCTTGTCCGGGTTGCCGGGCAGGGTGGCGATCTCCAGCTGGTTGCGGACGAAGGTGGCGGGCGGGCCCGAGGCGTCCCCCGCATCCGTGACGATCTTCATCGTCTTGGGGCTGGCCGAGGCGAACACGTCCGCCGGGGCACCGCCGGTGATGCTCGCGGCGAGGGAGTCGCTGCCACCGAAGCTGAAGGTGACCTTCGTACCGGGGTGCTCCTTCTCGAACCGCCGGCCCAGCGTCGTGAAGCTCTCCTTCAGAGACGCGGCGGCGAAGACGGTCACCGTGCCGGAGAGCTTCGACGACGAGGAGGCCGAGGAGTCGGACGTGTCGGAGGAGCCCGAACAGGCGCTCAGAGCGAGGACGGCGACGGCGCCCACACCGGTCACCCGCAGGCCCCTGCGGTGCCGGTGCGCGGTACGGGGGGTACGCATGCGCCGATGATAATGCCGCAGATGCCAGGTGAAACCCTCTGTGGATGCGTATGAGCAGCAACTGTGACCTATGAGGCTGGCATGTGCGTTTCTACGAGATGTGGGCCCCGGGGCGCTGAAACCGCGCTGAAGCCGACCTGAACCGCCCCGGCCGCACGCTGTGCCGCATGAAGACGACAGGTGACGAACACGCGATCGCGGCCACCGGACTGCGCAAGTCCTACGGGGACAAGACGGTCCTCGACGGCATCGACATCGAGGTGCCGGCGGGCACGATCTTCTCGCTTCTCGGGCCGAACGGCGCGGGAAAGACCACGGTGGTCAACATCCTGTCCACCCTGATCGCCGCCGACGGCGGACAGGCGCGGATCGCCGGGCACGACCTCGCCGCCGACCCACAGGCGGTGCGGTCCGCGATCGGTGTCACCGGGCAGTTCTCCGCCGTGGACGGCCTGATCACCGGTGAGGAGAACATGCTCCTGATGGCGGACCTGCACCATCTCTCCAAGCGCGAGGGACGGCACGTCACCGCCGAGCTGCTGGAGCGCTTCGACCTCACCGAGGCCGCGAGGAAGCCCGCCTCCACCTACTCCGGCGGCATGAAGCGCCGCCTGGACATCGCCATGACGCTGGTCGGCGACCCGCGGATCATCTTCCTCGACGAGCCGACCACCGGCCTCGACCCGCGCTCCCGCCACACCATGTGGCAGATCATCCGCGAACTGGTCTCCGGCGGCACCACCGTCTTCCTCACCACCCAGTACCTGGAGGAGGCCGACGAACTCGCCGACCGCATCGCCGTGCTCAACGGCGGCAAACTCGTCGCCCAGGGCAGTGCCGAAGAGCTCAAACGGCTCGTGCCCGGGGGCCACGTACGACTGCGGTTCTCCGACCCGGTGGCGTATGAGCAGGCGGCCACCGCACTGCGCGAGACCACCAGGGACGACGAGGCGCTGGCCCTGCAGATCGCCAGCGACGGAACCCAGCGCGAGTTGCGCGCCATCCTCGACTGGCTCGACACGGCCGGGATCGAGGCCGACGAACTGTCCGTGCACACCCCGGACCTGGACGACGTGTTCTTCGCCCTGACCGGCAGTTCCGTACCCGCCCAGCCCGCTGACAAGGAGACCGTCCGATGAGCGCCGCTCCCCACGCCTCCCGCGACAACCTCACCATGCTGCGGCGCAACCTCCTGCACGCCCGCCGCTACCCCTCCCTCACCCTCAACCTCCTGCTCACCCCGGTCGTCCTGCTGCTGCTCTTCGTGTACGTCTTCGGCGACGTGATGAGCGCCGGCATCACCGGCGGCCCCGCGGACCGTGCCGACTACGTCGCCTACCTGGTCCCCGGCATCCTTCTCCTGACCGCGGCCATGACCACGCTCGGCACCGCCGTGTCCGTGGCCAACGACATGACCGAGGGCATCGTCGCCCGGTTCCGCACCATGGCGATCTCCCGCGCCTCCCTGCTGATCGGCCATGTGATCGGCAGCGTGATCCAGACCCTGATGGCCCTGGCCCTGCTGTTGGGCATCGGGCTGGCCATCGGGTTCCGGCCCGACGCGACGCCGGTGGAGTGGATCGCGGCGGCCGGACTGCTGGCCCTGTTCAGCCTCGCGCTGACCTGGCTCATGGTCGGCGTCGGCCTGGTGAGCCCCAACGCGGAGGGGGCCAGCAACCTCGCACAGCCGGTGGTGATGCTGCCGTTCCTGTCCAGCGCGTTCGTGCCGGTGGACGCCATGCCGGGCTGGTCCCGCTGGTTCGCCGAGTACCAGCCGTTCTCGCCCGCCATCGAGACCCTGCGCGGGCTGCTGCTGGGCACCGAAATCGGCACGACGAACGCCGTGCTCGCCGTCGGCTGGAGCCTGGGCCTGACCGTGCTGGGCTACCTGTGGTCCACGGCGCGGTTCAACAGGGAGCCCCGGCGCTGAGCTCCCGCAGGGCCACCGCCCGCAACTCCTCCCGCCCCAGGGCGGCGTATCTCGACACCGCGTCGGCGTACGCCGCCCTGTCGGCGTCCTGGGCCGCCTTCCGGGACCGGGCGTAGGACAGGGTGGGGAACTCCCGCACCGCCGGCATCCGCTCCGCCAGCGCCACCAGCCGTACGGCCGCCGCGTCACCCCGGGCGAGCCCGACGAAGCCGAGCGCCAGCAGTACGCTCCCGTACACCGGCAGGTCCACGGGACCACCGCCACCGGGGGACTTGGTGGAGCGGGGTGAGCCGGAGGGCCCCGCGGCACCGGGCGGGCCCGAGGGGCCGGCCAGCATCTCCAGCAGGCGTTCCCGCAGTTGGCCGGCGAGCTCCGTCACCGGCTCCAGCCGGCCGTGCTGGGCGTGTGCCGCCAGTGCGGCCGACCGTATCTGGAGCGACCACGGGTCCAGGAACGGATCGTCGTTGTGCCGCAGGCTGTACTCCCGCATCTGTTCCGCCGCCTGCCGCCACAGCCCGAGCCCGACCTCGGTCAGCCCCCGGGCCAGCGCGATCTCCGCCCGCGCCGTCAGCTCGTTCATGGCGCCCTCCGGCTGCTGCTGCAGGGTCGCGAGTCCCAGCCAGTACTCCGCCTCGTCGACCTCCCCGCGCTGCAGACAGGCCAGCACCAGCCCCCAGTGGACGCCGATCAGGTCCGGCCAGTCGCCGAACCCGCCGAGCGCGTCCAGCGCGGCCCGCAGATGCCCGTACGCCTCCGCGCCCCGTTCGGACTGCAGGCACAACTCGCTCAGCCGCCCCCGACTCAGCAGCTGCAGAGCCGGATTGCCGAGCGGCACCAGGGCGTCGAACATCCGTCGGGCGGACTCCAGCGCACGCTCCACGTCGTGCTCGGATTCCCATACATAGCCGGCGACGCCCGAGGCGATGCCCGCCAGCAGCGGCTCGTCGGCGTCGCAGAGCTCCCGCAGCCGCGCGTAGTCGGGCGGGTACATGTCCGGGACGGCACACAGCACGACGGCCAGCGCCCGTGCCGCGGTGTCCGGCGCGGCGGGTGGCAGCCGGCGCAGCGTGACGAGGTGTCGTACGGCGTGCGGGCCGAGACCCATGAAGAGGCTGGCGGTGCACACCGCCGCCGCACTGCGGGCCGTCTCCACGTCATCCGTGTCCTCGGGGTCCGGGCGGAAGTGGGACAGCGGCCCTGCGGTCTCGGCGGCGAGGGTGACGAGCCGGGCGTAGTTGGAGCCGGTGGCCCACAAGGAGGACAGCACGGCGGTGGTGGCCGCGATCGTGGGCCCGTCGTCGCGGGCCAGCGCGAGCCGCAGGGCCAGGACGAGGTTGTCCTGCTCGGCCCGGGCGGGCCTCCAGGCGGACAACGGGCCGTCCCCGAACAGCACATCGCGGTGGGCGCGGCCGAAGTCCCGGGCCCAGCTGAGGAACCGGTCGGTCACCGCCTCCTCCTCGCCGGCCTCGGCACGCCGGGCGGCGCTGAACTCGCGCAGCGTCTCCAGCATGTGGAAGCGCGTTCCGGAAGGGCTGTCGCCCACCCTGATCAGGGACTGGTCGGCGAGCTGTTCCAGCAGGACCAGCGTGTCCCCGGTCCCGTCGAGCACGTACTCCGCCGCGTGCTCGGTGAAGCCGCCGGGGAACACCGACAGCGCGCGGAGCGCCGCCCGGCCGTCGGGCTCCAGCAGGTTCCAGGACCACTCGACCACGGCCCGCAGCGTGCGATGCCGTTCCGGTGCGTCGCGGGCGCCGCCGCGCAGCAGCGCGAAGCGGTCCCGGAGGCGGTGGGAGATGTCGGCCACGGACAACACCCGCACCCGGGCCGCGGCGAGTTCCACGGCGAGGGGCAGTCCGTCCAGGTGGCGGCAGATCTCGGCCACCGTGCCGGCGGGGAGTTCCACGCCGGGCCGGGCCGCCCGCGCCCGCTGCCCGAACAGCTCGACCGAGGTCGCCAGGGACAGTTCCGGCAGGGCGTACACGGACTCCGAGGTCAGCCCGAGCGGAGCCCGGCTCGTGGCCAGCACCCGCAGCTCCTTGGACCGCGACACCAGCGCCTGTACGAGAGCGGCCGCGCCGGCGATCACATGCTCGCAGTTGTCCAGCACCAGCAGCGCGGGGCCGCTGCCCAGCGTGGCGACGATCCCGCTCACCGCGTCCCCGCCGCCGGCGAACTGCCGGCCTTCCCCCGCGCCGACGGCGGAGGCCACCTCACCGGCGACGTCGTCGTCGGTGGTGACACCGGCCAGGGGCACGAAGTGCACCACAGGCTGCTCGGCCGCGCGGCTCACCGCGTGGGAGAGACGGGTCTTGCCCAGACCGCCCGGCCCCATGACCGTGACCACGCGGGCCGCGCGCAGCAGCCCGGCCACGGCGGCGATGTCGGTGTCCCGCCCGAGCAGTGCGTTGGGCTCGTGCGGCACCCCCTGGCGGACCCGAGGCACATCCGCGCTCAGCAATTCCTGATGCACGGATTTCAGCTCAGGACCCGGATCCGCACCCAGTGCCTCACGCAGCCCGCGGCGATAGGTGTCGTACCGGGTCAGCGCCGCGGCCCGACCCGCCGTGCGGGCCTCGCAGCGCAGCAGCTGCGCCAGCACCTCCTCGTCCCGCGGCAGCTCCCGGGCCAGCTCGGCGAGCGGCCCCGCCGCCTCCTCCCGCCGCCCCAGCCGGGCGAGGGCGAGCGCCCGGGACCGGACCAGCGAACGGAAAGCCCGCACCCGATCGGCGCGAAGCGCCACCACCGGATCGTGCAGAGTCTCTCCGGCCCCCGCGCCCACATTCCCGTCCCAGAGAGCCAGGCCCGCCTCGGCCTGCGCCAGGGCGCCGTCGTGATCCCCCGCCCGCGCGCGCTCGGTGCTCGCCGCCTCGTGCAGCAGCAACGCGGAACTGTCGACCTGCGTCCCGTCCAGCGCCAGCCGGTACCCCGTCGCCGTGCTCACGATCAGCTCGGCACCCACCTGCGCCCTGAGCCGCGACACCAGGATCTGCACCGCCTTGCCGGGCCGCTCGGGCAACTCCTGCGCCCACAGCCCCTCCACCAGCCGCCCCGTGCTGCACCCGGTGCGCAGATCCTCCGCGAGCAACGCGAGCAGCCCGCGCAGCCGCGGCGCGGTGATCTCCCTCCCGCGGCAGGCGACCCGGGACAGCAGAGCCAACTCGGTGGTCACGCCTGAAGGTTAGCCAACAGGCGTTGTCTCACCGGCGCTGCCTCACTTGGGCGGCAGGCTCGCGGCGAAGGCGCGTCCCTCGTCGAGCCATGCGCCGAGCGTGTCGTCCTCCGCGACCGCGGGGCCGTCGACCACGACCCAGCCGCGCATCGGGCGGCCGGTCATGTCGAAGACACGCGTCCCCGGCCTGGCCAGTGCTGCCTCGGTCGCGTCCGGGCCGACCCTGACCATGAGGTCGTCGCCGGTGACGCCGACGGCCATGTTGCCCCGGTACAGGAACGCCACCCCGCCGAACATGTGCTTCTCGTCGGCTTCGGGGTCCGCTGCCCAGCGCTCCCGGATCCGCTGGGCGAGTCCTTCGTCGTACGCCATCGTCGGCTCACTCCTGTGCCACGAGTCTCGCTTCGAGGTCGCGCAGGTCCTTGGCCAGGTTGCCACGGACCTGCCGGGCCAGCAGCGGTGCCGCGAGCCGGTAGAAGCCTCCCTCGCCGCCGCGCACCCGGATGCGGGCGTGGGTGCCGCGCGGGTGGGGCTCGAAGGTGTAGGTGACGTGCATGGGCATCGGGCCGGCCACGGAGACCATGTCCAGCTGCCGTGGCGGGTCGTAGGTGGCGACCCGCAGGACGTAGTCGATACGGCGGCCCAGGAAGTACGCCGTGCGGGTGACCTCGGCGCCGGTTCCGAAGCCGCCCCCGGCCGCCTCCGCGGTGAGTTCCGCCGTGCGGATGCCCTGGGTCCAGTCGGCGTCATGGCGCCAGTCCATGGCGTACGCGGCCACGCGTTCGGGCGGCAGGGGGATGACGCGCTCGGCCGTCACGTCGATCGTCATGGGATCGAGCCTGCGCCTCCTCGGGAGCGGTCACCAACCGGTGAGCAGCAGATGGTTGAGGAGGAGGGCGAGTACCGCCTGGGCGGTGAGCCAGGCGCGGGGGCGGGTGAGGAACGCGCACGCCGGGAGCAGCCACAGCGCGAAGGGCAGCCAGATGCGTTCCGTCTCCGCCTTGCTCATGCCGGACAGGTCGGCGACCAGCAGGGCCAGCAGGGCGGCGGCCACGAGGAACGCGAGCCGGACGTCCCCGCGAGGCTCGGTTCGCCGCCGGATCAGCACCGCACCGGTCCGCCGCAGCCCCGCCGCCGTCGCCAGACCCACGATGAGCACCGTGCAGGCCACGTTGGCCCACACCCAGTAGCCGTAGGGACGGATGCCGCCCGCGCCCTGGTAGTAGCGCGTGACCAGCAGGTGGTAGGCCTCCCACCAGTCGAACCCGGCGAGCGTGAACGCCGTCGGGACGACGGCCAGTCCGGCGAGCAGCGGCACCAGCAGGGCCGGGCGCTCCCGGATCCCGTGCCGGCCGAGCGCCAGCACCGCCGCCGCGATCAGGGCGACGAGGGTGAGGCCGTACGACAGGTAGCAGGTCAGGCCGAACAGCAGGCCGGACGCCCCCGCACACCCGAGAGACCGTCGCGTGACGGCCAGTGCCAGCAGCGCCACCGCCCACGCCGCCACCGCGGCGAAGTACGCGTCCGCCGAGGTGCCCATCCACACGGCGGCCGGGGCCAGGACCAGGAAGGGGGCCGCTCGGCGCGCGAGTGCCTCGTCGGTCAGGGCGCGGATCGTGACTAGCACGGCCACACAGGCCGTGGCCCCGACGGTGATGCACCACACCCCGGCCCAGCCACCGCCCCGCAGCCCGATCCGGTCGAGCAGGACGAAGGTGAGCGTGGCGGCGGGCGGGTGGCCCGCGATGTGGGCGGGCCAGTTGTCGGGGGAGTGGAGGAGGATGTGGTGGGTGAAGTCCCGCAGGGCTGCCGGGATGTCGTGGAAGCGGTCGATGACCTGGAGGTACTCGTAGCGGGTGGTGAGCCTGCGCGCGATGCCCCGGTCCCAGCCGTCGATCAGGGCGAGGGAGAGGATCCAGCCCGTCGAGGTGCCCCAGGCCACCGGCAGCAGGGCCCGCCAGGGGAGACGGGTCGCGAGGGCGGGGCCGTACGCCACGACGGCGAGCGCCACCAGGACGGCCGCCGGAGTGCCGGGGCCCAGGTGAGGTCCCCAGGACGCGAGCAGCGGGGGCCAACTGACGAACAGCGTGCGGCTGTTCCCCTGGATGTGGCGGCCGACCAGCACGGCCGCCGTCACGAGGAGCACGGCGGCCCCGGCGGCGTACAGGTCACGGCGCGGACCGCGGGGCACGTCGGCGTGCGCGGCGTCGGGCTCGGCGGAGGGCAGGGTGCGGATCACACCGGCACGCTAGGCCGCGCGGCCGGGCCAGGACCGCCGTCCGGGCCTCATGTCAGCGTTTCGTCATGGGTTGGGAACCCCTTCGCGGGGTGGTCCCGGCCTACGGTCGGCTCATGCGAGACGATCCACGCGATCCGCGGCTCCCCACGTCCCCCGGCTTCTGGCGCAGCCCCCTGCGCGGCCCCTGGTTCACCTCGGTGCTGGGGCTGGTCCTGCTGCTCGGCATCACCGTGCTGTTCGTGACGGGCCTGGTCTCGTACGCCGCCTACAACCCGGACCTGTCGCCGGTGAACGACAAGACTCCGGACAAGGGGATCCTCGGCTTCTACCTCTTCGCCTGGCCGACGAACCCGTACTGGCTGTACCGGCTCAACCAGGGCGTCCACGTCACCCTCGGCATCACCCTGATCCCCGTCCTGCTCGCCAAGCTGTGGTCCGTGGTGCCGAGGCTGTTCGCGCTGCCACCGGCACGCTCGCTCGCGCACGCCCTGGAGCGGATCTCGCTGTTGCTGCTGGTCGGCGGCGGCCTGTTCGAGTTCGTGACCGGCGTCCTCAACATCCAGCTGGACTACGTCTTCCCCGGCTCCTTCTACCCCCTGCACTTCTACGGAGCATGGGTGTTCTTCGCGGCCTTCGTCGCCCACGCGCTGCTGAAGATGCCCACGGCGCTGCGCAATCTGCGGCACCTGCGGGAGGAGAGCAACGACCTGGTGTCCCCGCGCCCCGCCGAGCCGACCGTCTCCCGGCGCGGTGCCCTGTGGTTCGTCGGGGGCGGCTCGCTGCTGCTGTTCGCGACGACGGCGGGGCAGAACTTCGGTGGTCCGCTGCGGCGCACCGCCCTCCTCGCACCGCACGGCGGCGACGACCCGGGCAGCGGCCCGAACGGCTTCCAGATCAACAAGACCGCCGCGTACGCCGGTATCGACGCGGCTCAGACGGGTGAGGACGCGTGGCGGCTCGTCGTGACGGGACGCACCGGCACCGTCCGCCTCAGCCGCGCCCAGCTGCTCCGACTCACCCTGCACAGCTCGGCGTTGCCCATCGCCTGCGTGGAGGGCTGGTCGACGTCGGACCAGTGGTGGCGCGGGGTGCGGTTGCGCGACCTGGCGGCGCTGGTCGGCTACGACGACGACCCGCCGGACGTGTTCGTCGAGTCACTCCAGCGGCACGGCGCCTTCCGACGTGCCGCCCTGCGCGCCAACCAGGTGGCCGACCCGCGTTCCCTGCTCGCCCTGTACGTCAACGGCGAGGAGTTGTCCCCCGACCACGGCTACCCGGCGCGCATCATCGTGCCCGCGGCGCCCGGTGTGCTGAACACCAAGTGGGTGGCCCGGATGACGTTCGGAGACCTGTGATGCGCCGACCGCGGATCCCTGTCGGAAGCCCCTTCCACCTTCTTCTGCTCACGGCTTCGTTCGCGCTCGCCGCCTACGCGGGCGTACGCCTCCTCGCCGACGACTGGTTCGGCGTGGCGCTGTGGCTCGTGGGCGCGGCGCTGCTGCACGACCTGGTTCTGCTGCCCCTGTACGCGGTGGCAGACCGGGCGGTCGTACGGGGGCTCGGCGCCGTCCGGCGCAGGGAGTGGGCGCCGTACGCGCGCGTACCGGCGGCCCTCTCCGGGCTGCTCCTTCTCGTGTGGTTTCCGCTGATCAGCGGCATGGTGGAGCGACGCTACCGGCTGGGCACGGGACTGTCGCCGGACGGCTTCCTCGCCCGCTGGCTGCTGATCAGCGCCGTCCTCTTCGGCGGCTCGGCGGTGCTGCTGGCGCTGCGGCTGCTGCGGCTGCGCAGTGCGGTGAAGCGGCGGCCGCCGGCCGTCCACTGATCGGTCTGCTGCCAGCCCTGTGCGTACCTGAGCAGCGCCCGTGTGCCGAGCCGCGCCCAGGGGAAAGGGGCGTCACTTCCGCCGAAGTCGGTGAGGTCGACGACCTGTACCTGGGCGCGTTCGTCGATGTCCGCCGGGGCGGTCTCGGCGATCAGCAGGCCGCCGGGGCGCAGGAGCGCCGCCACCCGGTCCAGCAGGGCGCCGGGGTCGCCGCCGATGCCGACGTTGCCGTCCATGAGCAGGACGGTGTCCCAGCGGCCCTCGCCGGGCAGCGGCTCGAACACCGAGCGCCGCAGCGCCTGGCCCCCGAGCCGCACGGTGTGCTCGACGGCGGCCTCGCTGACGTCGATGCCGAGGGCCGCCCGTCCCCGGGCGGCGAGCTCCGCCACCAGCCGCCCCGGCCCGCACCCCACGTCCAGCACCGTTCCCTCACACCGGTCCAGCACGTCCCGGTCGACCACGTCGGCCCGGGCGCACCAGCGCTCCACCTCCAGCGGCAGCAGCCAGCCGTCGTCCCGCCGCAGGAAGAGCGGGCCGTGGCCGGCGCGCAGGGCAGCGGCGTAGGGGTCGGCGGTCGCCCAGGCGAGAGCCGTGGCGGTCGGGGCGCTCATCGAAGAACGCCGAGACGCGAGGCCGGCTCCGCGACCGGCAGTGAGTCACCCCCGGCGACCGGTCGCGATGCGTGCTCCGTGACCGGCCGTGAGGCGTCCCCGGCGACCTCACGCGAGCCGCCTCCCGTGGTTGGCGGTGCCTCGTCTGCGGTGGTCCGGCGGGCGTTCTGCCCTGTGGCCGGCCGTGAGTTGCTCCCGGCGGCCTCTCGCGAGCTGTTTCCCGTGGCTGGCGGTGAGTCGTCTCCGGTGGTCTGGCGTATGTACGGCCCTTCGCCCCTTCCGGCGTTCGGCTCCGTCGCCGCCGTCCACCGGGCCAGCCGCGCCGCGAAGTGGCCGTGTGGGGCCAGGGTGGCGACGGCGTGGGCGTCGGCGGCGGTGTCGACGTCGCGCAGGCGTGGCAGGTCGCGAACCCGTAGACCGGCGTTGACGAGCCGGTCGCGTTGGACCGCTCCCGTCTCGGCGGTCGACATGGGCACGCCCCGCAGCAGGTCGGCATCGGGGTGCGCCAGCCCGAGCGCCCAGAAGCCACCGTCCTCCGCCGGGCCGAAACACGCGTCGCAGTCGGCGAAGTCCACGGCGAGCAGCTCCGGCGTCACTTGAGGAGTGTCCATGCCGATGAGCAGCGCCGGGCCGTCGCAGCGCGCGAACGCGTCCGCCAGCCGTTCGTCCAGCCCGCCCGCGCACTGCGGTACGACGTCGAAACCGGGCGGCAGCCAGGCGCCGGGGGCGCCGTCGAGGACGAGGACGCGCCGGGAGGCGGGCGTGGCCGCCACGGCACGCAGGGTGTCGGCGAGGGCCGCCTCGGCCAGCTCCGCCGCCTCCCTGGGCGTGAACGGCGGGGTGAGCCGGGTCTTGACCCGGCCCGGCCGTGGCTCCTTGGCGATGACAAGGAGCGTGGGCAATGGACTCGACGAGCTCAACGGACTCGACGAACTCAACGGACTCAACGGACTCAACGGACGGTTCCTCCTCCGTGCGCGGGGGTCTCGCTCAACACGCGGCTCATGTCCCGTACGGCCTGCCAGGTGCCGCGCCACGTGCCCGTCACCTTCGAGGCCCCGGTGCGCGGCAGGTACGGCACGTCGTGCTCGGCGATCCGCCAGCCGGCGTCCGCCGCGTGGACCACCATCTGGAGCGGATAGCCGCTGCGCCGGTCGGTGAGGCCGAGGGCGAGCAGCGACTCGCGGCGGGCGGCGCGCAGGGGACCGAGGTCGTGCAGGCGCAGCCCGGTGCGGCGGCGCAGCATCCGCGCGAGCGCGAGGTTGCCCGCGCGGGCGTGCGCGGGCCACGCGCCCCGGCCCTGCGGACGCCGCCGGCCGAGCACCAGATCCGCCTCGCCGCCCCGCACTTCGCGGACGAAGGGGACCAGGAGCGACGGGTCGAGGGAGGCGTCGCAGTCGCAGAAGCACACCACGTCGGCGGTGGCGGCGCTCAGCCCGGCGTGGCAGGCCGCGCCGAAGCCCCGGCGCGGCTCGTGCACGACGGTCGCGCCGAGCGAACGGGCGATCTCCGCCGAACCGTCGGTGGAACCGTTGTCGACAACGAGCGCGCGCCAGCCCGGCGGGATCCGTTCGAGGACCCAGGGAAGGGCCTCGGCCTCGTTCAGGCAGGGCAGCACCACGTCGACGTCGGAAGGTGTCGTCGTCACGGTTTCACCCTACGAACGCGAACAAGACATACCGGACTTCCGCTCCTTACGAAACGCGGACGTCGAGGGCCGAGGCAGCTTCGGGCGCGGCACCGGCGGCGGCGGGGTGCCAGGCTGGAGGCATGCAGCAGCAGCCGTACGAGCCCCTCGGGGCGGACG
The DNA here is from genome assembly GCF_056436655.1 of Streptomyces sp. NPDC043427. Lineage (NCBI taxonomy): Bacteria > Bacillati > Actinomycetota > Actinomycetes > Kitasatosporales > Streptomycetaceae > Streptomyces > Streptomyces sp. NPDC043427. The sequence goes on from NZ_JBWKCC010000016.1 coordinate 145,500, forward strand.
ACGGGTCCCCCCGGATCCTGGTCGTCGACGACGATCCGACCGTCGCCGAAGTCGTCGCCGGATATCTGGACCGCGCCGGTTACGCCGTCGACCGCGCCGACGACGGCCCGACGGCCCTCGCCCGCGCCGCCGCGCACTGGCCGGACCTGGTCGTGCTCGACCTGATGCTGCCCGGCATGGACGGCCTGGAGGTGTGCCGTCGGATCCGCGGTCACGGCCCCGTGCCGGTCATCATGCTCACCGCCCGCGGCGACGAGGACGACCGCATCCTGGGCCTGGAGGTCGGCGCCGACGACTACGTCACCAAGCCCTTCAGCCCCCGCGAACTGGTGCTGCGCGTGGAGTCGGTGCTGCGCCGCAGCAGGCCCGCCGTCACCGGGCACCGGCTGGGCGCGGCGGGCCTGACCGTCGACCCCGCCGCCCGCCGGGCCACCAAGAACGGCTCCGAACTAGCCCTCACCCTGCGGGAGTTCGACCTGCTCTCCTTCTTCCTGCGCCACCCGGGGCGGGCGTTCAGCCGCGAGGACCTGATGCGCGAGGTGTGGGGGTGGGACTTCGGCGACCTGTCGACCGTCACGGTCCACGTCCGCCGCCTGCGCGGCAAGGTCGAGGACGACCCGGCCCGGCCCCGCCTGGTCCAGACCGTGTGGGGCGTGGGCTACCGCTTCGACCCCACCGGACACGCCGCACAGGAGGAGACCGACCTTGCGTGACACCCTGCTCATCGCCCTGTACGCCTTCGCCGGTGCCGCCGCCACCGGTCTGGTCGGAGCGGGCCTGCTGCGCCTGATCCGGCGCCGCTCGCTCACCGCCTCGCTCACCGTGGTCGCGGCGGTCGGGGTCGTCGCGATGCTCGCGGGCACGCTCGCCGTGGCCTGGGCGATGTTCCTGTCACCTCACGACCTGACCGTGGTCACCACGGTCGTGGCGATGGCCGCGGTCGTCTCCCTGGCCACCGCGCTGCTGCTGGGCCGCTGGGTCGTCGCCCGCAGCCGCGAACTCGCCGTGGCCGCGCGCTCCTTCGGTGACGGCGGGAACTTCGCCGCCCCCGACGGGCCCGCCACCGCCGAACTCGCCGCCCTGAGCCGTGAACTGGCGTCCACCAGCGCCCGGCTCGCCGAATCCCGTGAGCGGGAGCGCGCGTTGGAGACCTCCCGGCGCGAACTCGTCGCCTGGATCTCGCACGACCTGCGCACCCCGCTGGCCGGTCTGCGCGCCATGTCGGAGGCCCTGGAGGACGGTGTCGCCGCCGACCCCGACCGCTATCTGAGGCAGATGCGCACCGAGGTCGAACGCCTCAACGGCATGGTCGGCGACCTCTTCGAACTCTCCCGCATCCACGCCGGCACGCTCCTCCTGGCGCCTACCCGGATCTCCCTGTACGACCTGGTCGGCGACGCGTTGGCGGGAGCCGACCCGCTCGCCCGGGAACACGGGGTGCGGCTGGTGGGTGGCCGTATCGAGCCGGTGCCGGTGGAGGTGGACGGCAAGGAGATGAGCCGGGTGCTGGGCAATCTGCTGGTCAACGCCATCCGCCGGACCCCGGCCGACGGCACGGTCGCCATCGCCGCGGAACGCTCCCCCGAGGGCGTGGTGCTGTCGGTGACGGACGCCTGCGGCGGCATCGCGCCCGAGGATCTGCCGCGGGTCTTCGACACCGGCTGGCGCGGCACGCACGCCCGGACGCCCCCGGCCGGCGCGGGCCTGGGCCTCGCCATCGTCCGGGGGATCGTGGAGGCGCACCAGGGCCGGGCCACCGTACGCAACATTCCCGGTGGCTGCCGCTTCGAGGTGGTGCTGCCCGCGGCCGCTTCATGAACGCGGGCAGCACCACCGGTCTATGCCGCGCGCATCCCGGCCCGCGCGAACTCCGCCATGCCCTCCTCGAACCCGACCTCCGGCTTCCACCCGAACTCGGCCCGCAGTCGCGACGAGTCCGCGGTGATGTGCCGTACGTCCCCGAGCCGGTACTCGCCGGTGACGACGGGATCGGGCCCGCCGTACGCGGCGGCGAGGGCCCGCGCCATCTCGCCGACGGTGTGCGGGTCACCGCTGCCGGTGTTGTACGCCGTGAGGGCGCCCGGGGCGGCGTCCGCCTCCAGCGCCACCGCGTTGGCCGCCGCCACGTCCCGGACGTGCACGAAGTCCCTGCGTTGCAGCCCGTCCTCGAACACGCGTGGTGCCTCGCCGCGGGCGAGCGCCGAGCGGAAGAAGGAGGCGACGCCGGCGTAGGGGGTGTCACGGGGCATTCCGGGCCCGTACACGTTGTGGTAGCGCAGCGACACCGCCGATCCGCCGGTGCAGCGGGCCCAGGCGGCCGCCAGGTGCTCCTGGGCGAGCTTGGTCGTCGCGTACACGTTCCGGGGGTCGGCCGGGGCGTCCTCGCCGACCAGGCCCGGCGCCAGTTCGCCCGCGCACACGTGGCAGCGGGGCTCGAACCGGCCGGCCGCGAGGTCGTCGGCGTCCCTGGCCTTCGGCCGCACCGGCCCATGCGTCGGGCACGTGTACAGACCCTCGCCGTAGACGACCATCGACCCGGCCAGCACCAGATGCCCTACGCCCGCCTCCGCCATGGCGGCGAGCAGCACGGCGGTGCCCAGGTCGTTGCGCGAGACGTACTCCGCCGCGTCGGCGACCCCGGCGCCCAGTCCGACCATCGCGGCCTGGTGACACACGGCGTCCACACCGGCCAGGGCGCGGCCGACGGCCGTGGGGTGCCGCACGTCGGCGCCGGGATCCTGCCGCACGTCGAACACGACCGGCTCGTGCCCGCGCTCTCGGAGCGCGGTGACGACATGGGACCCGATGAACCCGGCACCGCCGGTGACCAGTACACGCATACGGCCACGCTAGGCCCGCCCCGGCGCCGGGCCACCCGACCGCGCCCGTACGTCATGACTCCGTAAGGCATGGCATGACTCCGTAAGGCACGGCACGGTGCGTCGAACCGGCATAAACCGGACAGCGCGCGAGACGCTGCCCTCATGACAACATCACCCTCCACCGATGGCGCCTACCGTTTCGACGACCTGACCGCCCTCTACGTCAACTGCACCCTCAAGCCGTCGCCGCAGCTCAGCCACACCCAGGGCCTGATCGACAAGAGCCGGGCCCTCATGGACGTGGTCGGCGTGACCACGGACCAGATCCGCGCCGTGGACCACGACATCGCGCCCGGCGTCCACCCGGACATGACCGAGCACGGCTTCGCCACGGACGCCTGGCCGGCGCTGTACGAGAAGGTGATGGCGGCGGACATCCTGGTCCTGGCCGGCCCGATCTGGCTGGGCGACAACAGCTCCGTCACCAAACAGGTCATCGAGCGCCTGTACGCCTGCTCCTCGCTGCTCAACTCCCAGGGGCAGTACGCCTACTACGGCCGTGTCGGCGGCTGTCTGATCACCGGCAACGAGGACGGTGTGAAGCATTGCGCAATGAACGTCCTCTACAGCCTCCAGCACCTCGGCTACACGATCCCGCCCCAGGCGGACGCCGGTTGGATCGGCGCGGCCGGCCCCGGGCCGTCGTACCTCGACCCGGGCTCGGGCGGCCCGGACAACGACTTCACCAACCGCAACACCGCCTTCATGACCTGGAACCTCATGCACCTCGCCGCCCTGCTCAAGCGCACCGGAGGCATCCCCGCCCACGGCAACCAGCGCTCACAGTGGGACGCCGGCTGCCGCCCGGGTGCTGACAACCCTGAGCACCGCTGACCGGCCGGCGATGAGTTGCCGCTCGCCTGTGCGTGTCCCCGCCGCGCTGCGACGGGCCCGTCAGCGCGTTCCCTCTTATCGTGGAGCAGCACAGTGACGGTCGGCGCCGAGGCGGGCAGCACATGACGGAACCGCAGATCGACTACGCGGCGGTCTTCCACGCCCTGCCCGGCATGGTGGCTCTGCTCACCCCCGACCTGGTGTACGCCGAGGTCAACGAGGACTTCGTCCGGCTGACCGGGCGCAGTCGCGAGCAACTGCTGGGCCGCTACATCTTCGACGTCTTCCCGGAGAACCCCAACGACCCGGCCGCGGCCGGGATGCGGGAGACCCAGGCGTCGATGCTGCGCGTGGTGGCCACCGGCGAGCGCGACACCATGGCGCTGCTGCGCTACGACATCGAGGATCCCGAGCGGCCCGGCCACTGGGTGGAACACTTCTGGAGCCCGGTCAACGCACCCGTGCTGGACCAGGACGGGCGGGTGGCGCTGATCGCGCACCGGGTGGAGGAGGTCACCGAACTCATCCGCGCCCGCGGCGGCGCCGGCAGTGACAGCAGCCGGGCCCGTGTGCTGGAGGCCGAGCTCTACACCCGCTCCCGTGAACTGCAGGAACTCAACGAACGCCTGCGTCGGGCCCATGCGCGCGACCGCGAGGTGGCCCTGGCCCTGCAGGCGGCGATGCTGCCCGCACCCACGCCGGTCGGGCACCACCGGGCAGCCGTCCGCTACCGGCCCGCTGTCGGCACCCTGAACGTGTGCGGCGACTGGTACGACCTGGTCGACCTGCCCGGCGACCGCATCGCGGTCGCTGTCGGCGACGTCGTCGGCCACGGCCTGGAAGCGGCCGGCGTCATGGGACAGCTGCGCAGCGCGCTGAGCGCGGCCTCCCGTGTCGCCGACGGCCCGGCCCAGGCCCTGGAGGCCCTCGGACTGTACGCCCGCCATGTCGACGGTGCCGAGTCGACCACTGTGGTGAAGACGTACATCGACTGGGACACCCACACCCTCACGTACAGCAGCGCGGGCCATCCTCCACCCGCCCTGCTCCACCCCGACGGCACGGTGACCTTCCTCGACCAGGCGACCGATCCGCCTCTCGGCGCGCGCCCCGAACACGTCCCCCGGCCGGAGGCCCGAACGGCCTTCACCGAAGGCGCCACCCTGGTCCTCTACACCGACGGCCTGATCGAACGCCGTCACGAGGACATCGACACCGGCCTGGCCCGCCTCGCCGCCTCCCTGGCCCGCCACGGCCGAGCCGCCCCCGAGATCCTGGCCGACGCCCTCCTGACCGACCTCCTCCCACCCACCGGCAACACCGACGACACGGCGCTGGTCATCATCCGCCTGTGACCCGCCCCGCCTGCGGCCACAGCCGCGTCCGCCACGCCGGAACGTCTCCGGCCGAGGTAAGTCCGGCTCAGCCGGCCGCGCGGAGACGGTTTCCCGTCACCCCGCCTGTGCAGGCACACCCACGGCCCCGTCACCCGCACACCTTTCCGTTTCCGGCCTGCGGCAGCAGATGCCTGTCGCTGCGGTGCAGGCCCGCCTCGCCCAGTACTGCGCAGAGCGTGGCTTCCGCGTCGGTGTAGGACGTGGGCCAGCGGCGGACAGCGGTGCCCGTGGTCCACAGTCGGCGGCCGGTCGGTGTGAGGTGGGCGGACGTGAGCGCCGGGTCCTGTGCCTGTAGCCGGTAGCGGATGCGCAGAGCGTGGTCGGAGCCGTTCCAGACCGCGGCGGAGCCATCCGCGGAGGAGCTGGCCACCTGGCTGCCATCAGGGGTGGAGGTGAGCGCGGTGACGGCGCTGCTGTGCAGGACGACCGCGTCGCCGTCGGGGGACAGCGGGAGCGGTACGGAGTTGTCCAGGTGCCAGAGCCGTACTGTGCCTTGTCGGTCACCGGTGGCCAGGCGGAAGCCTCGCGTGCCGAGGAAGGCGAGCGCCGTGACGGCGTCGGAGTGGACCGGGCGGACCTGCAGTGCCGGGGTGTCCCGCCTCCCGCCGGACATCGCCGGTTCGTAGGGCGCCGGCCAGGTGTTCCACACGGCGAGTGCGCCGTGCTTGGTGCCCCCCACCATGCGGGTGCCGTCGGGCGAGAAGGCCAGGGACAGGACATGGCTGCGGTGGCCGGAGCCGAGCGAGAAGCGGGTGCTCGGGACCGGTGCACCCTCGTTCGGTGCCAGGGGCACCTTCCACAACTGGACGTCCTTCTCGTCGTTGCCGAAGGCGAGGCGATCGCCGTCGGGGGAGAGAGCGACGGAGTACACCGGTCGCAGCGGGGAGAACTGTCCGGCCGCACCGAGGTAGCGGGGGCGGGCAGGGGCGGAAGTGTCGTAGAGCAGAACCACGTTGTTGCTTGTCGCCAAGGCCAGCCGAGTGCCTTCGCGGTCGGCGGCCAGCGCGGTTACTTCCCCGGGCGACGGCAGGTGATCGGCGGGGTGCAGTTCGGCCCCGGCACGGGTGGCGCGGTCGGCCGGCGCCGACAGCCGTACCGTGTGCCGGTCGGCGGTGGCCAGCCACGCCCCGCGCGCGGGCACGGCCGACGTCACGACCGGCTCGGTGTGCCCGAGCAGCGTGTTCAACGGCAGCCGCCACACGCTGATCTCGTCGCCGCGGGCGGCGCCCGCCAGCAGCATGTCGCCCCGAGGGGAGAAGGCGAGGGAGATGACGCTGCCCGGATGCGGCAGGGTGAGGAGCAGGCGACCGGTCAGCCGATGACGCAGACGCACGGGGCCGTTGTGGTCGGCCTCCGCCAGCAGCGTGTCGTCAGGGCTGTAGGCCATACCCGCCGCGTATTCGCCCAGGCGTGGTGCTTCGACCGACTCCTTGCAGACGAACGGCGCCTTCAACCCGGCCACCGGGCAGATGAGCAGCGAGCCGTCGCCGACCGACACGGCCAGCCGCGTCCCGTCGCGGGAGAGCGGCGCCTCGGTGGCGGTCGCCTTCAGGCGCAGCGTCCCGTGCGGCGAGAAGTCCGCCACGCGTCCGGCGGCCGGGCGCTGCCACACCGCGGCGACTCCACGGCCCCGGCCGGTGGAACTGCTGTGGGAGCCCGCCGCCGAGAGCAGCCGTCCGTCGGCGGAGAAGGACACCGCGTAGGGATTGCCGTACTTCTGCCGGTCCTCGGGAAGGACCTCGTCCTGCGGCGTGGGGTTCGGCAGCCTGACCGAGTGCATCGAGCCGCGGCGCGGGCCGTGAGCGTCACAGTCCCACAGCAGGACCTGCCCGCCGGTCCGATGCGTCGCCGCCGCGGCCAGCGCCGTGCCGTCGGCGGACAGCCGCAGGTCGTCCACACTGCCGTGGCCCTCGCCCCGGCCCTGCCACCACACCCTGCCGTCACTGAGATGCGGGGTCGGCCGGTTCACCACCCGCCAGAGCCACACCCGGTCGTTCGCGGCGGCCATCAGAGTGCTCCCGTCGCGGCTGAACGCCAACCCCGACACCAACGTCTTCTCTCCCTGCCCGATGCGGCGGTGCCACGCGGGCCGCGCATCCGGCAGACCGCCGTCCGTGTACGCCCTGCGCAGGGTGAGGATGCCGTCCTCGGTCCCGGTCGCCAACAGCGCCGGCCTGCCCGGTGCCGCCGGCTCACAGCGATCGACGACAGCCGTTTGCCGCCGGCGCCCTCCAGTCGCCGCGGCACCGGGACGCCCGCCGCCGCCGCAACGGCTTCCTTCGCGGCCTGGGACTCGGGGGCCTGCCGACGCGCGGCGACTGCCAGCGCCGCTGCCCTCGCCGGATCCGTGGCCAGCAGTCGGCCCGCGATCGCAGCCGCCTGGCCGGACCTGGCCTTCGTCGTCTCCTGCCGCGCGCGGCTCAGGGCGAGCCCGGCCAGCACGGCGGCCAGCACGGCGAGCGCCGTCACCGCGGCCAGTGCCGCCAACAGCCGGCGGAGTCGGCGGGTCCCCCGCTCCGCTGCCTGTGCCGAAGCATCCAGGAACGCACGCTCCCGTGCGGAGAGAGCCTCAGGCCCGGGATGGTCGGCCGCCCATTGCCCGGCCACCGCCAGCGTGGCGCCCTGCAGCAGCAGGGACGGTGGACGGCCGGTCCGTTCCCAGGTGTGTGCGGCCTCGGTGAGGCGTTGGTGGATGCGGATGCCGTCGCGGTCGGCGTCGATCCATCCGGCCAGACGGGGCCAAGCCCGCAGCAGCGCTTCATGGGCGATCTCCACCGCGGTGTCGTCGACGGTGAGCAGCCGGGCGCGAGTGAACGCCTCCAGCGCGCGCTCCTCACTGTCGCCGAGAAGGCGGCGTTCGGCGCGGCGACGGCTGTCGGACCCCTCCTCGCCGACGTGTACCAGTCGCAGCATCAGGCGGCGCGCGGCAGACCGGTCATCGGGAGGCAGGTCGCGGTAGACGCGCTCGGCGGTGGTGGCGACAGCGCCGCGGATCCCGCCGGTGCGGTGGTACCCGGCGAGGGTGAGCCGTCTGCCGACGCGCTGCTGCCAGGTGGCCAGCAGCGCGTGGGACAGCAGGGGCAGCGCTCCGGGTTCGTACCCGCGGGCCCCGGGGTCGAGGTCCTGGAGGAGGACATCGACGAGGCCGTCCTCCAGTTCGAGACCGGCCAGCCGGGCCGGGTGGCGGATGGTCTCCGCGAGCTCGCTCCTGCTCATGGCCCCCAGGGCGACAGGGTGACTCTGCAGGGCCCGGACCAGACCGGGATGTGTCAGGCAGCTTGCGGTGAAGTCGGCGCGCACCGCCAGCACGGCCAGCGGTACGGCGCAGAGCACGTCGAGGAACGCGGTGCGCTCGGCGGTGTCCTGGCAGAGCGTGAACACCTCCTCCAACTGGTCCACGACGAGCAGCAGCCGCCTCATCCCGGCCGCGCAGTCCGCCGGTAGACGGCCCGTCCGGATGCCGTCCGCCAACTCCGTCCGGGTAGGGGGAGGCACGGGAAGCACAGTGGCCAGTGCGCCGGCCAGGGACTCGGCCGGGGCGGCGCCCGGGGTGACGACGAGGCTGCGCCACGGCCCATCGCCGCCCTGCGGCTCCAGCGTCCCGCCGGCCATCTTGGGCAGGAGCCCGGCCCGCAGCAGCGAAGACTTGCCGGCCCCGGAGGCGCCGACCACGATGACCGGTCCGCCGCCCCGGCTCGCGCGCACCACCTGCTCGACAAGGGTGGCCGTCGCCCTGTCACGGCCGAAGAACCAGCGCGCGTGCTGCTCGTCGAACGCGGCCAGGCCTTGGAACGGGCAAGGCACGGCTCGCTGCTCGGAGAGCGCCGCCGCCGTCTCGCAGAGGCGAGTCAGCTCGCCGCCCGCACCGAGTGCGTCGTCCAACCGCTTGGCAAGGTCACCATGAGCACGCTTGCGGTCGTTCTCGATGTTCGAAAGATGGCTCTTGCTGTACCGGGTCGCGGCGGCCAGCTGGGACAGTGACAGTCCGTGTGCGGTACGAAGCCTGCGCATCGTCGCGCCGAAGCTGTCTCCAGCCGTATTCTCATCCATCACGTTCTCCCAGGTCATGCCGCGTATTCCGGCCCTCCCTCAGAGGGGATACGCGATGCTCGTAGCGTGCCGCGACACCGCCGGGCACGGTGGGACCAGCGAGCCGGATCAGCACATCGAGTGACGATCCCGACGACCGGCTCGCGCACCCCATCCCACCGAGGCGCCACAGCGCGCCCTGCCCGAAGGAACCTCGCACCATGAATCCGAAGATCAGGAACAGCGTCTTCGCCGCCACCACGCTGGCTGCGCTCGCCGCATCCGTCGTGACTCCGACGATCTCCGCCGCGGCGGAGCCCACGGAGGCCACGCGGTCCACCGCGGTCGTGAAGGAAGCCGTGCCGGCGGCACCCAAGCGTCTGACGGTCGACATCCCCAGGGGCGAGCGCATGAAGGTGGCCGCCGGGATCAAGATCCCGCCCCACAAGACCCTCTGGGTCCTGATCCACGACACGGACGACACCACGAAGATCAGCACCTGCGCGACCGTCTGCAAGAGCCTCAGGGAGGGAGGCTCTGCCGACAAGGTGGCGTCCGCCGGCAACCGCCCCGTGTCGGTGGACCTGACGATGCGAGCCATCACCCCGACCGGGCGCGCCACCACCGTCACCTTCAGCTACTGGGTCGCGTGATCCACAACTGAAGGATTCCGGTCGAGGTGGCAGTCCCCGCATCGAGGGTGCCACCTCGACCCTCGTCACAGGTCCTTCATCCGGATGACACCCGTGCCGGAATCAACCGCGTGCTCGTTCCTGTCGTCTAAAGGGGCACCGAACGATCAGCAAGTGCCCTAGGAGGACTCATGCGTAAGGCATCACGCGGAGCGTTACTCGCCGCGACCGCGGTTGCGAGCCTGTCCCTGGCCGCGGCGGCTCCGGCCGCGTCCGCCGCCGACAGCGCCGGCACGACCGCACGCGCCTGCCAGACTGGCTGGGGCAGCCAGCCGAAGACGGCCGAGAACAACGCACCGGCGTTCCTGACGAACATCAGGACGGGCAGTCACGACTGCTACGACCGCATCGTCTTCGACATCCCCGCCGGGAGCACCAGCCGGCTCGGCTACTACGTCCAGTACGTCGACGCCTTCGCGCAGGACGGCAGCGGGGACCCGATCCCGGTGTCCGGCGGAGCGATCCTGGAGATCCGTGTCGCCGCCGCCTCGTACGACCTGGAGAACCACAAGACGACCTACCCGGGCAAGGGCAAGCAGCCGCTGCCGGGCGTAAACCTGACGGGCTACAAGACCTTCCGGGACGCCAAGTTCGGCGCCAGCTTCGAGGGCTACAGCCAGGTCGGTCTGGGTGTGCGCACCCGACTGCCGTTCAAGGTGACCCAACTGTCCGACAAGCTCGTGGTGGACGTCGCCCACTCCTGGTAGGCGCCACCGACGGCCCCTCCACCTCAGCCCGGCCACGCGCCGTCCGGCCGACGGTGCGTGGCGTGCGGTCGTTCGGGAAGCAGTGGTTCAGCACTTCGGACAGCACCGTGCCGTGGCGCTGTTCGGTTCCCTGGTTGGGGTCTTGGGGGCCACTCCTCAGGGGCGGAAGGTGCGGCGGTAGGTGTCGGGTGGGACGCCGACGCTGCGGTGGAAGTGGCGGCGCAGGGTGGTGGCGGTGCCCATGCCGGTGGCCGCGGCGATGGTGTCCACGGTGGCGTTGGTGGTCTCCAGTAGTTCCTGGGCGTGGCGGATGCGCTGGGTATGAAGCCATTGCAGTGGTGTGGTGCCGGTGAGGTGTTTGAAGTGGCGGCCGAGGTGGCGTGAGCTCATGCGTGCCTGGCGGGCCAGGTCCTCCACGGTGAGCGGTTGGTCCAGCCGCTCCAGCGCCCAGGGGAAGAGCTCGTCCAGTGGGTGGTTGCCCGGGGCGGGGAGCGGGGTGGCGATGAACTGGGCCTGGCCGCCGTCGCGGTGGGGTGGAATGACCAGGCGGCGGGCGATCTTGTTGGCGTTGGCCGAGCCGTGGTCGAGGCGGACCAGGTGCAGACACAGGTCCATGGCGGCGGCCTTGCCCGCGGAGGTGAGGACGTCGCCGTTGTCGACGTAGAGGACGTCCGGATCGACGGTGGCCGCTGGGTGGCGCCGGGCCAGCTCCCCGGTGTGGGCCCAGTGTGTGGTGGCGCGCCTGTCGTCCAGCAGTCCTGCCGCGCCCAGGACGAAGGCGCCCGTGCACAGTGAGGCCACGCGAGCGCCGGCCTCGTGGGCGCCACGTACCGCCTCGACCAGCTCGGCGGGCGGGTCTCGGTCGGTGTCGGCCCAGCCGGGGACGATCACCGTGTCTGCGTGCTTGAGGTGGTCGAGTCCGTGGTCGGGTTCAAGGCGGAAGCGGTCGACGTGTACCGGACCGCTTCCGCAGACGGAGAAGTCGTACCAGGGGTCCACGACGTGGGTCAGGTCGGCTCCGAAGATCTCGACGGCCACGGACAGTTCGTAGTGGAGCATGCCGTCGGTGACGGCCAGTGCGACAGCAGGCATGTCCGAAACTGTACGCGTCATGTCGTTTCCGACTGTCGTGCGGGGTGCTGCCGTGAGGACAGGATGTGGATGTCAGGCCGCAGCGGTTCGACATCGCGGCGAGCGTTCGAGGACAGGGGAGAGTCTCATGGGGTCAGGTCAGCTGGTGGCGGTGTTCGGCGCGTACGGTCACACCGGGCGGTTCGTGGTCGCGGAGCTGGCCGCGCGTGGGTTCGTCCCGGTGCTGTCCGGGCGCAACGCGCAGACCTTGGAGGAGCTGGCCCGCGAACACCGGCTGGAGGCCCGGGTGGCCTCGGTCGATGACCCGGCTTCGCTGGACCGGGCCTTGGCGGGTACCGAGGCGGTCATCAACTGCGCCGGCCCCTTCGCATCGACCACCGGCCCCGTCATCGAGGCCTCGCTCCGCGCGAGCATTCCCTACCTGGACGTGGCCGCCGAGCTCGAGGCCAACCTCGACACCTTCGCCCACTACCGCGAGCGGGCCGGGGAGGCGGGAGCGGTGATCGTCCCGGCCATGGCCTTCTTCGGCGGCCTCGGCGACCTGCTGACCACCGTGGCAATGGGCGACTGGACCGAGGCCGACGAGGCTCACATCGCCTACGCGCTCAGCAGCTGGCACCCCACCGCCGGCACCCGGCTCTCGGGCGCGGTCTCCCGCGAGCGGCGCGGCGACCACCGCCTGCGCTACAGCGGCGGACAATGGGAGCACCGCACCGACGCCGCGCCCACCCTGGAGTGGACCTTCCCGGAACCGATGGGACCGCGGCAGGTGATCGGGGAGTTCACGATGGCGGACGCCGTCACCGTTCCCCAGCACCTGTCCATCCCCGACGTGACCACCTACATGAGCGCCGAGGCGGCCCGCGACGTCGCCGCTCCCCACACTCCGGCCCCGACCGCCGCCGACGAGAGGGGGCGCTCTGACCAGACCTTCCTCGTCGACGTGGTCGTGCGCTCCGGCGGAGCCGAACGCCGGGCCACGGCCAGCGGCCAGGACATCTACGCCGTCACCGCGCCCCTCGTCACCGAGGCCCTCGAGCGCGTCCTGACCGGCCGCACCAAAGCCGTCGGCGTCGTCTCCGCCGGCGAGATCTTCGATGCCGCCGACTTCCTTCACGCGCTCGCCCCGCACATCGCACTCGACCTGCACCCGCAGAAGCAGAGCGCCTGACCCCACCCACCCGCCGACCGTCGTGCACGCCCTCAGCGCGGAGGACGTAGACCGCTGGCTGGCCACCAAGGCGAAGACGCTCAGCACCCGTACCCTCCAGGCGCTTCACTCGTGCCTGAACCGCGCGGTGAAGCGAGCCATGGCGCGGGACAAGGTGAGGCGCAACGTCGTCGAGCTGTGTTCGGTCCCCCAGGGGCAGGCTGGACGCCCCTTTTCTCGGCCGTCGGCAAGCCGCTCGACGCTGCCAGGTGATCTCCCGACTCGTCGGGCATTCGGGTACCGCCGTGACTGAAGGGGTCCACCGGAAGCAGATCCGGCCCGTGATCCACAACTGGTGCCGTGGTCATGGACGGCATCTTCCGGGCCACCCCGCAGCAGCCGTAGTCACTCAGCAGCACTCAAGAATCGATAGTCACGCAGTCAGACACGCAGCAACGCCAGAGGGCCCTTACCGAGTCGGTAAGGGCCCTCTGGCCTGCTACTTAGCTGTCGGGGTGGCGGGATTTGAACCCACGACCTCTTCGTCCCGAACGAAGCGCGCTGCCAAGCTGCGCTACACCCCGATGTCGCTGCTGGCACTGCTTGTCGCGGCGACGTCGTTTACTTTAGCCCACTGGTGGCTGGAGACGAAATCCGGTTTTGGTGCGGTGGTGGCGGGTCAGGTTCGGGCGGGTGTGGTCGAGGGCTACGAGGAGGATGGCGAGGGCGTAGAAGGAGAGGCCGAGGAGGAGGGCGTTGGCGAGGGCGCTCTTGTAGCCGTGGAGCCCGACGTCCAGGAAGGGGTAGAGGTAGCGGCCTGGGGTGCTGGGGAGGAGCAGGTCGCCGCGGGCGAGGGTGAAGATCAGGTAGGCCAGGGGGTAGAGGAGCCAGGTCGCGGCCTGGCGGAGGCGCAGGCGGCCGGGGGCGGTGAGGAGCAGCCAGTCCAGGACCGCGGCCGCCGGGGCCGCGGTGTGGATGATGTGGCCGGCCAAGGCCTGCCAGACCGTGTGGGAGGCGGGCGCGCCCGTGAGGGAGTACGGGGGCGTCGTGTCCGCCAGGAGCAGGTGGTGGACCAGCGCCGTGATCATGGCGTAGAGCAGGGCCGCGCCGGTCAGGGCGGACGGCAGCGGGCGGCGGGCCGTCCAGGCGCGGCGGGCCGAGACGGTCAGGACCAGGGCCAGCAGGATGCTGCTCTGGATCGCGAAGTGGCTCAGGACCAGGAGCGGGCTGCCGATCAGGAGGTCGATCGTCACCCCCGCCGCCGCCAGTGCGGCGGCCAGGAGGCGGAACACGGCCGTCAGGGGATGGCGCACGGGTCCCACCACGGCGGAGGCGGGGACCCGTGGGGGCAGCAGCGGAGACGTGCCCGGGATGGCGGGGAGGTCCGGGATGTCCCTGGGTATCGGGGCGGTCATGCCCTCAAGCTAGGCATAACAGGAAAAAGGGGCGATGCGGGTGACCCGGGTGGGTTACCCGCCCGGGTCGCCGAAGCTCAGTCCCGCCCGTCCCGCGCCACCAGCGTCAGCAGCGTCGCCTCCGGCGGGCAGGCGAAGCGCACCGGGGTGTAGCGGTTCGTGCCGCAGCCGGCCGAGACGTGGAGGTAGGCGGTACGGCCCTGCGCCGTGTGGGTGGACAGGCCCTTCACCCGGTCGGTGTCCAGGTCGCAGTTGGTGACCAGGGCGCCGTAGAAGGGGATGCAGAGCTGTCCGCCGTGCGTGTGGCCGGCGAGGATCAAGGGGTAGTCGTCCGCGGTGAAGGCGTCGAGGGTGCGCAGGTACGGGGCGTGGACCACGCCCATCGAGAAGTCCGCCGAGTCGGACGGGCCGCCGGCCACCCGCTCGTAGCGGTCGCGCTTGATGTGCGGGTCGTCCAGGCCCGTCAGCTCCACGGTCACCCCGTCGACCTTCAGCGTCCCGCGCGTGTTCGTCAGGTTCAGCCAGCCCGCCGCGTCGAAGCTGTCGCGCAGGTCTTCCCACGGGTTGTGGATCGCTCCGACGGCGGGCGGGTTACCGTTCAGGCCGTGGCGGCCCCGCGTCTTGTCCAGCAGGTAGCGGGCCGGGTTGCGGAGCTTGGGGCCGTAGTAGTCGTTGGAGCCGAAGACGTACGCGCCCGGGAAGTCCATCAGAGGGCCCAGCGCGTCCAGGACCTCGGGCACGCCCTCGGGGTCGGACAGGTTGTCGCCCGTGTTGATCACGAAGTCGGGGCGCAGGCCCGCCAGCGAGCGCAGCCAGCGCTGTTTCTTGCGCTGGCCGCCGACCATGTGGATGTCGGAGACCTGGAGTACGCGCATCGGGCGCATCCCGGCGGGCAGGACGGGAACCGTCACCCGTCGCAGGCGGAAGGAGCGGGCCTCGAAGCCCGCCGCGTACACCACACCGGCGGCACCGGCCGCCGCGATTCCCAGAGGTACTCCGTATCGAGCGCGCATACGACCATCGTGTCAGACCCCGAGGCGTCCCAGCGTCCGTCCCCGTACTCGACCGTCTGACCGACCGTCTGACCGATCGCCGGACCGGCCGCCCGACCGGTCGCGTCACCGTCCGGCCTCGAACTGCCCTCCCCGCGGCCCCCCTTAAGCCCTCCCCGCAGCCCCCTTCAGCCCTTCCCAAGCCCCTCTCCCCAAAGCCCCCCTGAGCCTCTCCCCAAGCCCCCTGAGCCCCTCCCCGAATATGACAGGCGTTCCGTCCGCCGCACCTGCGACAATCAAACCCATGACCACGCTCAAGTCGAAGCTGCAGGAAGACCTCAACGCCGCGATCAAGGAGCGCGACGAGCTGCGCTCCTCCACGCTCCGGCTGACGCTCGCCGCGATCACCAAGGAGGAGGTCGCGGGCAAGGAGAAGCGCGAGCTCTCCGACGACGAGGTCCTCAAGGTGATCACCAAGGAGGCGAAGAAGCGTCGCGAGGCCGCGGACGCCTTCGCGCAGGGTGGTCGTGCCGAGTCGGCCGAGCGGGAGAAGGCGGAGGGCGAGGTGCTCGCCGCGTACCTGCCCAAGCAGCTCAGCGACGAGGAGCTGAACGACATCGTCGCCCAGGCTGTCGAGGAGGCGAAGGCGGCCGGGGCCGAGGGGCCGCGGGCCATGGGCGCGGTCATGAAGATCGTGAACCCGAAGGTGGCCGGCCAGGCGGAGGGTGGCCGCGTCGCCGCCGTGGTGAAGAAGCTTCTGGCCGGCTGACACCCTCGTAAGCCATAAGGCCCCTTCCTTCCGACGTACGTCTCCGTACGTCGGAAGGAAGGGGCCGTTGCAGTCTCAGGCCGGCCGGTGGCTCAGTGCCTCAGCCCCGCCTCCCACCGTTCCCGTTCCCGCCATTGCCCTGCCCCTGGAACAGGTTCTCCGGGAACGAGAACGTGGGCGTCGGGAACGTCCCGCCGTCGTTGCCGCCGATGAGCTGGTCGTCGTCCCCGTTGTCGCCACCGTTGCCGTTGCCACGGCCGTTCCCGTCGCCCTTGTCCTTCTCCTTCGGCTGCGGGTCGGGGATGTGGATCAGGTTGAACGGCGGGGCCTCCTTGCCATCGAGCGCGCCGGTCATGGCGTCGCGCCAGATGGGGCCGGGGGTGTCACCGCCGTAGACATGGTCGTGGAAGACGCCGCCGATGGAGATGTAGTTCATCTCGACCTTCTGGGTGGCGCTGCCGACCCAGACCGCGCCCGAGAGGTTCGGGGTGTAGCCGACGAACCAGGCGTTCTTGCGCTCGTCCGTCGTACCGGTCTTACCGGCGTTGTCGCGGCCCGACAGACCGGCCGTCCGGCCCGTACCGGAGTCGACCACGCCCACCAGCAGGGAGTTGATGGTGTCGGCCGTCTTCTCCGACATGGCACGCGAGCAGGTCGACTTGGGGACCTCGAGCGACTTGTGCTGGTTGCCGACCTTCTGGGTGATGGACTCGATGGCGATCGGGGTGCAGTACATGCCGCGCGAGGCGAAGGCGGCGTACGCCGACGCCATCGTCAGCGGGGAGATGCCCTTGGAGCCGAGGGCGATGGCGGGCACCTCGGGGAGCTTGGTGTTGTTGCCCTGCACCACGTGCAGCGCGTCCGTCATCTTCGCCACGGGGCACAGACCGATGTCGGAGATCAGCTGGACGAAGTAGGTGTTGACGGACTTCTCCATCGCCTTCTTCATCTGGTACGGGCCGACCTCGGACTCGTCCTCGTTCTCCACGGACGCGGGCTGCTCGCGGCTGTTGACCCACGGCTTGCCGTCGCAGGTCTGGACGGGGCTCGGGTACTCCATCTTGTACGGCGACGAGTACTCCTGCGTCGCCGGCCGGCCCTCCTCCAGCGCGGCCGCGGCGACGAACGGCTTGAACGTCGAACCGGTCGGGAAACCGAAGTTGGAGCCGCCCATGTCGTTGCCGACCGAGTAGTTGATCTCGGTCTCGTTCTTGCCGTAGCCGTACGGCTTCGACTGGCCCATCGCGAGGATCTTGCCGGTACCGGGCTCGACCAGGGTGGAGGCGGCGGCGACCTTGTCGGACTTGTAGATGTGGTCCTTGAGCGAGGCCTGCACCGACCTCTGGGACTGCGGCTCCAGCGTGGTCCGGATGGTCAGGCCGCCCTGGTTCCAGATCTTCGCCCGGGCCTCCTTGGTCTTGCCGAAGACCGGGTTGCTCAGGAAGACGCGCTCGACGTACTTGCAGAAGAAGCTGGCGCCCTTGAAGGCCGTGATGCAGCCGTTCTTCGGCTTGCGGACCTTCAGGCCCAGCGGCTTCTCCTTGGCCGCGTCGGCGTCGGCCTGCGAGACGTCGCCGACCTCGGCCATGCGCTGCAGCACGGTGTTGCGCCGCTTGGTCGCCTCGGCCTCGTCGTTGATGGGGTCGTAGCGGCTCGGCGACTGGACGATGCCCGCGAGGAGCGCGGACTCCGCGAGGGTGAGGTTCTTGGCGTGCTTGGAGAAGTAGCGCTGGGAGGCGGCCTCGACGCCGTAGGCCTGCTGGCCGAAGAACGTGATGTTCAGGTAGTTCTCGAGGATCTTCTTCTTGCCGAGCTCCTCCTCCACCTGGATCGCGTACTTCAGCTCCTTGATCTTGCGGCCGATCGTCTGCTGGGTGGCCTGCGCGACCTTCGTCGGGTCGTCGCCGGCCTCCTCGATGTTGACGTTCTTCACGTACTGCTGCGTGAGGGTGGATGCGCCCTCGGACACCCCGCCGCTCTGCGCGTTCTTGTTGAGCGCGCGGAGGATGCCCTTCAGGTCCACCGCGCCGTGCTGGTAGAAGCGCGAGTCCTCGATCGCGACGATCGCCTTCTGCATGTACGGCGAGACGTCCTTGAGGTCGACCACCGTGCGGTCGCGCGAGTAGACGGTGGCGATCTGGCCGCCGTCGGCGTCGAGGATGGTGGTGCGCTGACTCAGCGGGGGCGTCTTGAGGTTGGCCGGGAGTTCGTCGAAGCTCTCCACCGAACCCTTCGCGGCCAGGCCCAGCGCGCCGACGGCCGGCAGCGCGATGCCGGCCAGGACGGCTCCCGAGAGCACACTGACACCGAGGAACTTGGCGGCCTGCTGCGTCGCCGTCAGACCGCCGCCCGAGCGCTTCTTTGGCATGGGGGCAGCCTACGTTCTCATTCGCCGGACACGCGTACAGGCATTGGCCTAAGCTGCTCTCAACTGTCACAGCAGTAGGGCCACGTATCAATACGTCCGGCGACCCCGAATCGTTCCGGAGGTTCCCCAACTTTTTTGGTGGGGGTGTGTCCGAATCAGCCTTGTGTGTCAGTCGGTGTCCGTTGCGACCCAGCAGAACTGTACCGGTTTGCCGGGAAAGTCACGCATGTCGCAGGCTCACTCCCCCGGGTGATCTGCCGCTTACGCATAGTCCGTTCGGGCCATTCAAGATTGGGCCCGAAGGGGGTGTTGCGCTGTGCCCACCTTCCGTAACGTCCTCAACTGGTGGCGGTGAATATGCCGCTGCCGCCGTGGGGGAGCCTCGATTCGGGAGAGGACGGCGCCGGTATGGGCTGGGTAGTCGACTGGAGTGCGCAGGCGGCCTGCCGCACTACCGATCCGGATGAACTGTTCGTTCAGGGAGCAGCGCAGAACAGGGCCAAGGCGGTGTGCAGCGGATGCCCGGTGCGCACGGAGTGCCTGGCCGACGCGCTCGACAATCGTGTCGAGTTCGGTGTGTGGGGAGGAATGACCGAGCGGGAGCGCCGCGCACTGCTGCGCAGGCGGCCCACCGTGACCTCCTGGCGCCGGCTGCTGGAGACCGCGCGGACGGAGTACGAGCGCGGGGTGGGCATCGTGCCCCTCGACAGCGACGAGGTGTACGAGAACTATGCGGCGGTGAGCTGAGGGGGGCACCCTCCGGTCACCACACGACGCTGAGTCGCGGGGGGCACCCCCCGCTCAGCCGTCGGCAGTCCCGGGCAGCTCCGGCCGGTTGGCCGCGAGCCGTTCCCCGATGTCCCGCAGCCCCCCGAGGTCGTGTACGTCGCCGGGCAGCGCGGCCACTTCGGCCACCGCCACTTCGGGGTGCAGCGCGGTGAAGCGGTCACGCGTGCGCTGCTCCCGGGAGAGCAGTTGCATACGTTCCGCGTGCAGCCTCAGCAGGCCCGCCGTGAGTCCGTCGACATCCGAGGTGTCCGAGAGGAGTCCATCGGCGCCCAGAACCGCCTGATCCGCGCTGGGGGAGTCGGTCTCGGAAGCGGGTGGTTCTGCGTCGCCGGACGCGGGAGATTCTGAACTGCCGTACGAGTCGGGAGAGTTACGAAGTCCAGCTTTCCCGCCGTCCTGATCCACAATGCGGGTCTCCTCAAGATTTTCGGCGGCGGCGAGCGCCCGCTCGGCCGACAGCCGGTCGGCGCCGCTGCCGTGGACCCGGTTGAGCACCAGACCGGCGAGCGGCATGTCCTCGGCGGCCAGCCGCTGCACGAAGTAGGCCGCCTCCCGCAGCGCGTCCCGCTCCGGCGCCGCCACCACCAGGAACGCCGTCCCGGGCGCCTGGAGCAGCTTGTACGTGGCGTCCGCGCGCGTGCGGAACCCGCCGAAAGTGGTGTCCATCGCGGCCACGAACGTCTGGACGTCCTTCAGGAGCTGTCCGCCGAGCAGCTTGCCGAGGGTGCCGGTCATCATCGACATCCCGACGTTCAGGAACTTCATCCCCGCGCGCCCGCCCAGCTTGGCGGGCGCGGTGAGCAGCCGGATCAGCCGCCCGTCCAGGAAGGACCCCAGTCGCTTGGGCGCGTCCAGGAAGTCGAGCGCCGAGCGGGACGGCGGCGTGTCGACGACGATCAGGTCCCACTCGTCCCGCGCCCGCAGCTGCCCCAGCTTCTCCATCGCCATGTACTCCTGCGTGCCCGCGAAGCCCGCCGAGAGCGACTGGTAGAAGGGGTTGTTCAGGATCGTGGACGCCCGCTCGGCGTCCGCGTGCGCCTCGACGATCTCGTCGAAGGTGCGCTTCATGTCGAGCATCATCGCGTGCAGCTCGCCGTCCCCCTCGACGCCCTTCACGCGGCGCGGGGTGTTGTCGAGCGAGTCGATGCCCATCGACTGGGCGAGCCGGCGCGCCGGGTCGATCGTCAGCACCACGACTTTGCGGCCCCGTTCGGCCGCCCGCAGGCCCAGGGCCGCCGCGGTGGTCGTCTTGCCGACCCCGCCCGAGCCGCAGCACACCACGATGCGGGTCTTCGGGTCGTCGATGAGCGGGTCGAGGTCGAGCACACGCGCGGGGGACAGATGGTGGTGCCCGTGGTCCTGGGCCGCGTCCGGACTCATGCGATCCCCTGCTTCCGCAGCTCGGTGGCCAGTTCGTACAGACCCGCCAGGTCCATGCCCTCGGCGAGCAGCGGCAGTTCGTGCGACGGCAGGCCCAGCTCGCCCAGGACGCCGCGCTGCTCCTGCTCCAGCGCGTACCGCTCGGCGTACTCCCCCGCCTGCGTGAGGAGAGGGTCCACCAGCCGCTCGGCGTGCCCGCCGCGCCGCGCCCCGCCCAGCCCGGCGGCCGACAGTGACTTGGCCACGGCGGTGCGTGGAACGCTCCGTACGAGGTCCAGGTCGGCCGCGTCCAGGATCTGGGGGCGCACCATGTTCACGATGACCCGTCCCACCGGCAGCCGCGCGGAGCGCAGTTCGGCGATCCCGTCCGCGGTCTCCTGGACGGGCATCTCCTCCAGCAGCGTCACCAGGTGCACGGCCGTCTCCGACGACTTCAGCACCCGCATCACGGCCTGCGCCTGATTGTGTATCGGCCCGATCTTGGCGAGCCCGGCGACCTCGTCGTTGACATTGAGGAAGCGGGTGATGCGCCCGGTGGGCGGCGCGTCCATCACGACGTAGTCGTAGGCGAACCGTCCGGACCTGTCCTTGCGGCGCACCGCCTCGCACGCCTTGCCGGTCAGGAGTACGTCCCTGAGGCCGGGCGCGATGGTGGTGGCGAAGTCGATCGCGCCGAGCTTCTTCAGGGCCCGACCGGCGCCCCCCAGCTTGTAGAACATCTGGAGGTAGTCCAAAAGGGCCAGTTCGGGGTCTATGGCCAGGGCGAACACCTCCCCGCCCCCTGGAGCGACGGCGATCTTCCGCTCCTCATAAGGCAGCGCTTCCGTCTCGAAGAGCTGCGCGATGCCCTGCCTCCCCTCGACCTCGACGAGAAGCGCCCGCTTCCCCTCTGTCGCGAGGGCGAGCGCGAGGGCCGCGGCGACCGTCGTCTTTCCGGTCCCGCCCTTAC
Organism: Streptomyces sp. NPDC043427; assembly: GCF_056436655.1. Classification (NCBI taxonomy): domain Bacteria; kingdom Bacillati; phylum Actinomycetota; class Actinomycetes; order Kitasatosporales; family Streptomycetaceae; genus Streptomyces; species Streptomyces sp. NPDC043427. The sequence continues at coordinate 166,945 of NZ_JBWKCC010000016.1, forward strand.
CGCTGACGACCTGGAGCCTGCTCACGTCTTCGAGCGTAACCAGTCCGCGCCCCGACCAATCGGGAGGCTGTGGATAACGGCGCTCGGGGTCGTCCGTCGGTGCCACCCGCGACAGCGGATACAGTCGGCCCCATGACCAAGTGGGAATACGCAACCGTGCCGCTGCTCGTCCATGCCACGAAGCAGATTCTGGACACCTGGGGCGAGGACGGCTGGGAGCTCGTCCAGGTCGTGCCCGGCCCGAACAACCCCGAGCAGCTGGTGGCCTACCTGAAGCGGGAGAAGCAGGCGTGAGCGCGGTCGAGGCCCGCCTCGCCGAGCTGGGGCTGAGCCTGCCGGCGGTCGTCCCGCCGCTGGCCGCGTACCAGCCGGCCGTTCAGTCCGGCCCGTACGTCTTCACGGCCGGCCAGCTGCCGATGGTGGACGGCAAGCTGCCGGTCACCGGCAAGGTCGGCGCGGAGGTCACCGCCGAGGAGGCCAAGGAGCTGGCGCGTACGTGCGCGCTGAACGCCCTCGCGGCCGTCAAGTCCGTCGCGGGTGACCTGGACCGTATCGCGCGCGTGGTGAAGGTCGTGGGCTTCGTCGCCTCCGCGGCCGACTTCACGGGCCAGCCGGGTGTGCTGAACGGCGCGAGCGAGCTGCTGGGCGAGGTCCTCGGCGACAAGGGCGTGCACGCGCGCAGCGCGGTCGGCGTGGCGGTGCTGCCGCTGGACGCGCCGGTCGAGGTGGAGATCCAGGTGGAGCTGACGCAGGCGTAAGCCCTGGGCGAGTGATCGTTGCCTCTCGAACATCCGCTCACTACGGGATAGCCTCGCGCCCATGGCGAATGGGCAGTGGTACCCCGCGGACTGGCCGGACCTCATCCGGGCGCTCGCGGACGGCACGCTCACTCCGGTCACCCCGAAGCGAGCGGCCACTGTGATGCTCCTGAAGGACACCGACACCGGCCCGGCCGTCCACATGCTGCGCAGACGCGCCTCCATGGCCTTCGCCGGAGGCGCGTACGCGTACCCGGGCGGCGGCGTCGACCCCCGCGACGACGACCGCCACGTCCGCTGGGCGGGCCCCACGCGCGCGTGGTGGGCGGACCGGCTCGGCGTCGACGAGACGGCGGCCCAGGCGATCGTCTGCGCGGCCGTACGGGAGACGTACGAGGAGGCCGGCGTCCTGCTCGCCGGGCCGGCCCCGGACTCCGTCGTGGGCGACACCACGGGCGAGGACTGGGAGGCCGACCGCGCGGCTGTCGTCGCGCGGGAGATGTCGTTCGCCGAGTTCCTGGATCGCCGCGGCCTGGTCCTGCGCTCCGACCTGCTGGGTGCCTGGACGCGCTGGATCACCCCGGAGTTCGAACCGCGCCGCTACGACACGTGGTTCTTCGTGGCCGCCCTGCCCGAGGGCCAGCGCACCCGCAACACCTCCACGGAGGCGGACCGCACGGTGTGGATCCGGCCCGAGGACGCGGCCGTCGGCTACGACAAGGGCGAGCTGCTGATGATGCCGCCCACCATCGCCACCCTGCGCCAGCTGAGCGTGTACGGCACGGCCGCCGACGCCCTGGCCGCCGCCCCCGGGCGCGACCTCACCGCCGTGCTGGCCGAGGCCCGCATCGAGGACGGCGAGATCGTGCTCACCTGGCCAGGACACGACGAGTTCACCAAGCACATCCCGACGGGTGGAGCCCCCGCATGACGGACGCAGCAGCCCTTCCCGGACAGCCCCGCGGCGGTGTCCTCTCGGGACCGGCCACCGCGCGGGCCGTCAACGTCCTCGCGCCCAACGCCTCCGCGATGACCCTGGACGGCACCAACACCTGGATCCTGTCCGAGCCCGACTCCGAGCTCGCCGTCGTCGTCGACCCGGGCCCGCTGCACGACGGACACCTCCGCGCGGTCGTCGATACGGCCGAGAAGGCCGGCAAACGCGTTGCCCTGACCCTGCTGACCCACGGCCACCCCGACCACGCCGAGGGCGCCGTACGCTTCGCCGAGCTGACCGGTACCAAGGTGCGGGCCCTGGACCCGGCGCTGCGGCTGGGCGACGAGGGCCTCGCGGCCGGTAACGTGATCTGCGTGGGCGGCCTGGAGCTGAGCGTCGTATCGACGCCCGGCCACACCGCGGACTCCCTGTCCTTCCACCTCCCGGCCGACCAGGCGATCCTCACGGGCGACACGATCCTCGGCCGCGGTACGACGGTCGTGGCGCACCCCGACGGCCGCCTGGGCGACTATCTCGACACCCTGCGGCGGCTCAGGTCCCTCACGGTCGACGACGGCGTGCACACGGTCCTCCCGGGCCACGGGCCCGTCCTGGAGGACGCCCAGGGCGCCGTGGAGTACTACCTGGCCCACCGCGCCCACCGCCTCGCCCAGGTCGAGACGGCCGTCGAGGACGGCTACCGCACCCCCTCCGAGGTCGTCGCCCACGTCTACGCCGACGTGGAACGCTCCCTGTGGCCGGCGGCGGAGCTGTCGGTACGGGCCCAGCTGGACTACCTGGAGGAGCACGGGCTCATCTAGTGCGGTGACCGGAGAGGTCTTCGCGCGCCGGCGGACCTGTCCGGTCACAGCACTAGGGTCTTTCGTTTGGATCAGGCCGGATCAGGGGCCGGACCCCGCGAGCCCGGCATGATCCAAACGAGAGGCCCTAGCCCGCCTGGTCGGGCCGTGGGGCTTTGACGCCGTGCACGCGCGTGTACTCCTGCGCGAGCCACGGCCCCAGGTCGTCGACGTAGGACCTGAGCGCGGCCGCGTCGCCGGTCGGCTCGTAGCCGCGCTTGGCCGCCGCCCGCAGTTGGTCCGCCCGCGCGGGGTAGTACGGGGCGAAGGCGTCGGCCATCTCGTGCAGGTCGCTGGTCCAGCCGTTCCAGCGGGGCATGACGAGCGTGAACGCGGTGCGGACCAGACGCCGGGACATGAACCTTACGAGTGGCCGCCGTGCCTCCTCGCTGTCCTCGGCGGTGGCGATCCGCTGACGCCAGCGCGGGAGGTGCAGCGTGAGGTCGCCGTTGGTCTCCCGGGCGAGCAGGGAGTCGGGCCGGTAGCGCGGCAGGAACGCGGCGAGGTCCTCACCGAGCAGCGGAGTGCACAGGCAGGCGACGAACCACCCCAGGTCGTGCCTCTCCAGGTCGCTCAGCGCTTGCGCGCGGCTGACCAGCAGGGCCCCGCCACCGTCGACCTGCGGGAACTCCTCGTCGACGGCCTCTTCCAAGGCGCGAGCGTCGGCCCGGTCGTCGTCGGTCGGCTCCTCGTGCAGGACGATCAGCAGGTCCAGGTCACTGCGGCCCACGCGCGCGGTGCCGCGCGGTATCGAGCCGTAGAGGTACGCGCTGTGCATGCGCGCCCCGAAGGCGTCCGCCAGCCGGACCCGCACGGCGGCGACAACGGGGCGGAAGGGGACGGGGACACGCGCGAGGGAGCCTTCGCGCGCGATGTACCCCTCTGAGTCCAGTCCTGGACGGTTCATGCCTGCTGAGTCCAGTCCTGGACGGTTCATGCCTGCGTGGGAACTCGGCAGCCTTCTTGAACGAGATCCGGCGTCAGCGCGACCGCTTCGCCAGCCGCTCCACGTCCAGCAGGATCACCGCGCGGGCCTCCAGGCGGAGCCACCCGCGCCCGGCGAAGTCCGCCAGCGCCTTGTTGACCGTCTCGCGCGAGGCACCGACCAGCTGGGCCAGCTCCTCCTGCGTCAGGTCGTGCACGACGTGGATGCCCTCCTCGGACTGCACGCCGAAGCGGCGGGAGAGGTCCAGCAGCGCGCGGGCCACACGGCCGGGGACGTCCGAGAAGACGAGGTCGGACATCGCGTCGTTGGTCTTGCGCAGCCGACGGGCGACGGCGCGCAGGAGCGCGGAGGCCACCTCGGGGCGGGCGTTCAGCCAGGGCTGGAGGTCGCCGTGGCCCAGGCCGAGCAGCTTGACCTCGGTGAGCGCGGTCGCCGTCGCCGTACGCGGGCCCGGGTCGAAGAGCGACAGCTCGCCGATGAGCTCGCTGGGGCCCACCACCGCCAGCATGTTCTCCCGGCCGTCCGGGGATGTGCGGTGAAGCTTGACCTTGCCCTCGGTGACGACATAGAGCCGGTCACCTGGGTCGCCCTCGTGGAACAGGGAGTCACCGCGGGCCAGGGTCACCTCACTCATGGAGGCGCGAAGCTCCGCGGCCTGCTCGTCGTCGAGAGCCGCGAAGAGCGGGTTGCGCCGCAGAACGTCGTCCACGAGTTCTCTCCTTGTCGACCTGCTCAGGGGATCTTGCTTCCCCTTGGTACCAGGGGACCCTGGTGCCCATTTTGCCGGACGGTCCAAACAGTGTGATCTGTCACAAGGATGCCGTACACGTGTCCCGGGGTAAGCGGCAGGGGTCCAATTGGGGGCCGATCAGGAGGGTCCGGGGCGGATGTCGGTGCCTGGCTTTAGGCTGGCCGGGTGTCCAAAACGCCGGTGAGAGCACAGGCCAAGGGGGCTGCGCGGGTGGTTGTACGTCGCGATTCCGCCGTGGGCGAACAAGCCTCCGGCGGCGGCAAGAAAACGACAAAGACGACAAAGGGGGTGGCGGCTGCGAAGAAGGCCGTCGCCCCTGCCAGAAAGCCGGCCAAGGACGAGTCCCGTACCGCCCTCGTGCGCCGCGCACGCCGTATCAACCGCGAGCTCGCCGAGGTCTATCCGTACGCGCACCCCGAGCTGGACTTCGAGAACCCCTTCCAGCTGGTCGTCGCCACGGTGCTCTCCGCGCAGACCACGGACCTCAGGGTCAACCAGACGACCCCCGCCCTCTTCGCCAAGTACCCCACGCCCGAGGACCTGGCCGCCGCCAACCCGGAGGAGGTCGAGGAGATCCTCCGCCCGTGCGGTTTCTTCCGGGCCAAGACCAAGTCGGTGATGGGCCTGTCGAAGGCCCTGGTGGAGGAGTTCGGCGGCGCGGTGCCCGGCCGCCTCGAGGACCTCGTCAAACTGCCCGGCGTCGGCCGCAAGACCGCCTTCGTCGTCCTCGGCAACGCGTTCGGCCGCCCCGGCATCACCGTGGACACGCACTTCCAGCGGCTGGTGCGGCGCTGGCGGTGGACCGAGGCGACCGACCCGGACAAGATCGAGGCGGCCGTCGGCGCGCTCTTCCCCAAGAGCGAGTGGACGATGCTCTCGCACCACGTGATCTTCCACGGCCGCCGGATATGCCACGCCCGCAAGCCCGCCTGCGGCGCCTGCCCCATCGCCGCGCTCTGCCCGGCCTTCGGCGAGGGTGAGACGGACCCCGAGAAGGCGAAGAAGCTGCTCAAGTACGAGAAGGGCGGCTTCCCCGGCCAGCGCCTGAAGCCCCCGCAGGCGTACCTGGACGCGGGCGGCAAACCGGCGCCGCCGCTGGGGGCCGGATGACGGGACGTACGCATCCGGCGAAACGGTCGTGGAGGGGACGTACCTGCCCGGCGAAACGGTCATGGAGGGGACGTACGGACCCAGCGGAACGATCTCGGGCAGGTCGGGCGTTGAGTACGACAGAACGACGGGGGTGGCGATGACACGCGCGAGCAACACACAGGGCGGTCCGGTGACGCTCAGCAAGGACGGGCTGCCTGCCTGGCTGGACCCGGTGGTGCGGGCCGTCGAGACGGTCGAGCCGCTCCAGCTGAGCCGCTTCCTGCCCCCGGCGAACGGCGCCGGACGTCAGTCGGCCGTCCTCATCCTCTTCGGCGAGGGCGAGTACGGCCCCGAGCTGCTGCTCATGGAGCGGGCCGGATCACTGCGCTCGCACGCCGGTCAGCCCTCGTTCCCCGGTGGTGCCCTCGACCCCGAGGACGGGGACCCCAAGGGCGACGGGCCGCTGCGGGCCGCCCTGCGCGAGGCAGAGGAGGAGACCGGCCTCGACCCGGCCGGTGTCCAGCTCTTCGGTGTGCTGCCCAAGCTGTACATCCCGGTCAGCGGTTTCGTCGTCACCCCGGTGCTGGGCTGGTGGCGCGAGCCCAGCCCCGTCGGAGTCGTCGACCCCAACGAGACCGCCCGTGTCTTCACGGTTCCCGTGGCGGATCTCACGGACCCCGCCAACCGCGCCACCACCGTCCACCCCAGCGGCCACCGAGGACCGGCATTTCTGGTCGAATCGGCCCTTGTGTGGGGCTTCACGGCAGGCGTGATCGACAGGCTCCTGCACTACGCGGGCTGGGAACGCCCCTGGGACCGAGACAAGCAGGTCCCGCTCGACTGGCGGTCATGACAGGGTGAGCTCCGTGCTGTGCCGACCCGGGGACACCCCCCGGCCGACCCGGGTGATCGCGAACTGATGAGGCGAGGCTTGAAGCGGTGAACGTGCTGGACATCCTGTTGCTGGTCGCCGCCGTGTGGTTCGCGATCGTCGGCTACCGCCAGGGCTTCGTCGTCGGCATCCTGTCGGTGACCGGTTTCCTGGGCGGCGGCCTCGTGGCCGTCTACGTACTCCCCGTGATCTGGGACGCACTGACCGACAAGGCCGAGGTGAGCACGACCGCCGCCGTCGTCGCGGTCGTCGTCGTGATCGTCTGTGCCTCGGTCGGCCAAGCCCTGACCACCCACCTCGGCAACAAGCTGCGCCGGTACATCACCTGGTCCCCGGCTCGTGCGCTGGACGCCACGGGCGGGGCCCTCGTCAACGTCGTCGCGATGCTCCTCGTCGCCTGGCTGATCGGTTCCGCCCTCGCCGGCACCACCCTGCCGACGCTCGGCAAGGAGGTCCGCAGCTCCAAGGTGCTGCTCGGCGTTTCCCGGGCGCTGCCGGACCAGGCCGACACCTGGTTCGCGGACTTCTCCTCCGTCCTCGCCCAGAACGGCTTCCCGCAGGTCTTCAGCCCGTTCTCCAACGAGCCGATCAAGGACGTCCAGCCGCCCGACCCGGCCCTGGCCAACAGCCCGGTGGCCACCCGCGCCCAGCGCTCCATCGTCAAGGTCACGGGCACCGCCCAGAGCTGCGGCAAGGTCCTGGAGGGCACTGGCTTCGTCTTCGGCGATCGCCGTGTCATGACCAACGCGCACGTCGTGGGCGGCGTCGACGAGCCCACCGTCCAGATAGGCGGTGAGGGCAGGAAGTACGACGCCACGGTCGTCCTCTACGACTGGAAGCGCGACATCGCGGTACTCGACGTACCGAACCTGAAAGCGCCCACCCTGCAGTTCACGTCGAAGGACGCGGCGAGCGGCGACAGCGCCATCGTGGCCGGCTTCCCGGAGAACGGGTCGTACGACGTCCGCGCCGCACGCGTGCGGGGCCGCATCACGGCCAACGGCCCCGACATCTACCACCGCGGCACCGTCCGCCGCGACGTCTACTCGCTGTACGCGATCGTCCGCCAGGGCAACTCCGGCGGCCCGCTGCTCACACCCGACGGCAAGGTGTACGGCGTGGTCTTCGCGAAGTCCCTCGACGACGCCGACACCGGCTACGCGCTCACCGCGGACGAGATCCAGCAGGCCATCACCCAGGGGCGTGCCGCGAACCAGCAGGTGGACAGCGACAGCTGTGCCCTCTGAATTCCGTGCCCTCTGATCCCATGCCCGGGCGGCGAGCGGGGCGTCAGCCTCGAGGGTGACGCAGACGGACCGAGACCCAGCGGGCCCGGCGGCGCAGGATGCGCGGGATGCCCACCCTGAGGTCCGTGCCTTCTTGAGGTGCACCGCCTCGCTGGTGGGAGCTCAGGCCTGAGGCCGAGCGGCGATTGCGTGCTGCGTCACTGTAGTCGTGCGTCCAGCCCATACCCGGACGTCTGCCCGGGCCCCAAGGTCGATAACCGCCCGCGCGCCCCCCAATTGGCCTATGCGCCAGGCAATTGGCTGTTCGTAGGACAGGTGTTCAGGTGGCGGATACCGGCCGCATCAATTCGGTCACCGATCGGGTTCGGGATCCTTCAGCCAATTGATCAGTTCGGTGGAGAAAGCGACCGGATCCTCCTCGTGCGGGAAGTGTCCGAGCCCGTCGAACAACCGCCAGCGGTACGGCGCTTCGACGTACTCCCCCGAACCGGCCGCGCTGCGCGTGCGCATCACGGGGTCGAGCGAGCCGTGCAGGTGCAGCGTCGGCACCCGCACCGGCCGCTTCATGCGCCGGTTGAACTGGATGCCGTCGGGCCGCGCCATCGAGCGGACCAGCCAGCGGTACGGCTCGACCGAGCAGTGCGCCGTGGAGGGGATGCAGATGGCCCGCTGGTACGTCTCCACCGCCTCGTCGTCCGGCAGACGCGGCCCGGACCACTCCCGGATCAGCCGGCCCACCAGGGCGCCGTCGTCGGCGGTGAGCCGGCGCTCGGGGATCCAGGGCCGCTGGAACCCCCAGACGTAGGAACCGGCGCGCGTCTGCTTGACGTCCGCGAGCATCGCCGAGCGCCAGCGCCGGGGGTGCGGCATCGAGGCGACCGCGAGCCGTCGCACGAGCTTGGGGCGCATCGCGGCCGCCGTCCACGCCAGGTATCCACCCAGGTCGTGGCCGACCAGCGCGGCGTCCGGCTCGCCGAGGGAGCGGATCACGCCGGTGACGTCGAGGGCGAGGTTGGCGGGGTCGTACCCGCGCGGGGTGCGGTCGCTGCCGCCGACGCCCCGCAGATCCATGGCGACGGCGCGGAAACCCGCGTCGGCGAGCGCCACGAGCTGGTGCCGCCAGGCCCACCAGAACTGCGGGAAGCCGTGCAGGAGCAACACCAGCGGCCCGTCGCCCACCTCGGCGATGTGGAAGCGGGCGCCGTTCGCGGCGACCTCCCGGTGCGTCCAGGGGCCGTCCGGGCGTACGACCGAAGCGGGTTGCGCCGAAGGTGTGGCGGGGTCCGTCATGACGACGAGCGTGCCACAGCCTCGATGGCCTCCGGCACGCGGTCCTTGGGAAGCTCCGGGCGCGGGTGCGGCTTGGCGTTCTGCAGGACGCCCGCGGACTCCTTCATCGACGCGGCGACCTTCTGCGGGCCCTGGCTCTTCTTGGCCTTCTTCGCGAACACCACGCCGATCAGGGCGAGCAGGCCCGCGAGGAGCACGTTGGCGGCGAAGGACAGCAGGAAGCAGACGGCGAGGTTCCAGCCGCTCCAGGTCCGGATGCCGTACGCCAGGGCGAAGTTCAGCATCGGCAGGGAGAAGATCAGGACCGCGCCGGCCAGCGAGAACGCGCCGCCGCTCGTCGCGCCGCGCTTGACGTCCTGCTTGAGCTGCGCCTTCGCCAGCGCGATCTCGTCGTGCACCAGCGCCGACAATTCGGTCGTCGCCGATGCGAAGAGCTGGCCGATGCTGCGTTCGGCGCCGACCGGGCTGCCGTCGGGTGCGCTCATGGCGGTCTCTCCCTCTTCCGTCTGACCTCTGCCTGACCTTTGCCCGTCCGACTGCTGCCCGACCGGCCTGTTCGAACGGTCCTGTCCTTTGTACCGTCCCGTCAGATCATGCCGGACCGTCGTTGTCCTCGCTTGCCCCGCCCGGTACTTCGGCAAGCCCGTGGCGTGTCGCGGTCTCCCGGCCGGCTGCCTCGGCGGCCTTCTGCTCGGCGATGCGGCGGTGTTCGGCGGCCTTGCGGTCGTGGATGTCGGCCATCCGCAGGTGGTACGCCGGGTCGTCCTGCTCGTAGATGTCCGGGATGCCGTCGAGGTCCTCATCGCGCTCCTCGGCCTCGAACAGGTTGCGGTACTTGGCGTTGCGCAGCTTCAGCAGGACCGTCGCCAGCGTCGCCGCGATGAGGGAGCCCAGGAGTACGGATGCCTTGACCTCGTCGGTCAGCGCCGCGTCACCCTCGAAGGCGAGCTCGCCGATGAGCAGCGAGACCGTGAAGCCGATGCCGGCAAGGCATGCCACTGCGAACACGTCGGCCCAGGCGAGGTCGTCGCTGAGCGAGGCCCGGGTGAAGCGGGCGGTCAGATACGTCCCGCCGAAGATGCCGATCGTCTTGCCGACGACCAGCCCCAGCACGACCCCGAGGGTCTCCGGCTGGGTGAACACGTCCCCGAGCGCGCTGCCGGAGACGGTGACACCCGCGCTGAACAGCGCGAACAGCGGCACGGCGAGGCCCGCGGAGAGGGGGCGCACCAGGTGCTCGATGCGCTCGCCGGGGGAGTGTTCGTCGTTCGCGTCGTTCCCGCGGGTCGTGCACCGCAGCATCAGGCCCATGGCGACGCCCGCGATGGTGGCGTGGATGCCGCTGTTGTACATCAGCCCCCAGACGACGAGGGCGAGGGGGACGTACACGTACCAGCCGCGTACGCCCTTGTGCAGCAGCAGCCAGAAGAGGGCGAGGCCGAGGACCGCGCCGCCCAGTGCGGCGAAGTTCAGGTCGTCGGTGAAGAAGACCGCGATGATCAGGATCGCGAACAGGTCGTCGACGACGGCCAGCGTCAGCAGGAAGGCGCGCAGGGCGCTCGGCAGGGACGTCCCGATGACGGCGAGCACGGCGAGCGCGAAGGCGATGTCCGTGGCGGTCGGCACCGCCCAACCGTTGGTGGAGCCACCACCGGTGAGGTTGGTGAGGGTGTAGACGAGCGCCGGTACGGCCATGCCGCACAGGGCGGCCACCACCGGCAGCACGGCGGCCTTGGGGTCCCTGAGGTCGCCGGCGACCAGTTCGCGCTTGAGTTCGATGCCGGCGACGAAGAAGAAGACGGCGAGGAGGCCGTCGGCGGCCCAGTGGGCGATCGACAGGTCCAGGCCGAGGGCGGCGGGGCCGAGGTGGTAGTGGCTGACGGTCTCGTAACTGTCGTGCAGCGCCGGTACGTTCGCCCAGACCAACGCGGCGATCGCGGCGACGAGCAGCAGCACGCCACCGACCGTCTCGGTGCGCAGCGCGTCCGCGACATAGGTCCGCTCCGGCAGGGACAGCCGGTCGAGAACCTTGCGGGGAGTTGAGGTGCGGGGCGCGGTCACGGGGGAGACCTCCGGTCGGTGGGCAGGACGGAACACATGCCGACCAGACTTCCCGGCGCACCTATTTTGTTAGCTTACCTAATGTGCGTGGGGAGGAATCCGGCGATCCCTACGTTAGGCGCCCAAAGGGCACCCGGCGCACTGGTCGCCGGGTGCCCCTTCCGTCGTATCTCAGTCCTCGCTCGGCGCCGCCGGCAGCTTCGCCTGGATGAGGTCCATGACCGTGGAGTCGGTCAGGGTGGTGACGTCCCCGAGCTGGCGGTTCTCGGCGACGTCCCGCAGCAGACGGCGCATGATCTTGCCGGAGCGGGTCTTCGGCAGCTCCGCCACCGGCAGGACCCGCTTCGGCTTGGCGATCGGGCCGAGAGTGGCGCCGACGTGGTCGCGCAGCTGGGCGACGAGCTGCTCGTCCTCGGCGTTCGCCGTGCCGCGCAGGATCACGAAGGCGACGATCGCCTGCCCGGTCGTCTCGTCCGCCGCGCCGACCACGGCCGCCTCGGCGACCGACGGGTGGGACACGAGCGCCGACTCGACCTCGGTGGTGGAGATGTTGTGGCCCGACACGAGCATCACGTCGTCGACGCGCCCGAGCAGCCAGACGTCGCCGTCGTCGTCCTTCTTCGCCCCGTCACCGGCGAAGTACTTGCCCTCGAACCGTGACCAGTAGGTGTCGAGGAAGCGCTGGTCGTCGCCCCAGATGGTGCGCAGCATCGACGGCCACGGCTCGGTCAGGACCAGGTAGCCACCGCCGCCGTTGGGCACCTCGTTCGCCTCGTCGTCCACGACGGTCGCGGAGATACCGGGTAGCGGAGTCTGCGCCGAGCCGGGCTTGGTCGCGGTGACACCGGGCAGCGGCGAGATCATCATCGCGCCGGTCTCGGTCTGCCACCAGGTGTCGACGATCGGGGTGCTGTCTCCTCCGATGTGCTTGCGGTACCAGATCCAGGCTTCCGGGTTGATCGGCTCGCCGACCGACCCCAGGACGCGGAGGGAGGACAGGTCGAACTTCGCGGGGATGTCGTCGCCCCACTTCATGAACGTACGGATGGCCGTGGGCGCCGTGTACAGGATCGTCACCCCGTACTTCTGCACGATCTCCCAGAACCTGCCCTGGTGCGGGGTGTCCGGCGTGCCTTCGTACATGACCTGGGTGGCGCCGTTGGCCAGCGGCCCGTACACGATGTACGAGTGCCCGGTGACCCAGCCGACGTCGGCGGTGCACCAGTACACGTCCGTCTCCGGCTTGAGGTCGAAGACGGCGTGGTGGGTGTACGCGGTCTGCGTGAGGTAGCCGCCGGAGGTGTGCAGGATGCCCTTCGGCTTACCCGTCGTACCGGACGTGTAGAGGATGAACAGCGGGTGCTCGGCCTCGAACGCCTCCGGCGTGTGCTCGGCGGACTGCCGCTCGACGATCTCGTGCCACCACACGTCCCGCCCGTCGTTCCAGGCGACCTCCTGGCCGGTACGGCGGACCACGAGCACGTGCTCGACGTTGTCGACCTTGGTGATCGCCTCGTCGACGGCCGGCTTCAGCGCGGACGGCTTGCCGCGCCGCCAGCCGCCGTCGGACGTGATGACGACCTTGGCGTCGGCGTCCTGGATGCGCGTGGCGAGCGCGTCCGCCGAGAAGCCGCCGAAGACGACCGAGTGCGCGGCACCGATACGGGCGCAGGCCAGCATCGCGATCGCGGTCTCGGGGATCATCGGCATGTAGACGGCGACCCGGTCGCCCGCCTGAACTCCCAGCTCCAGCAGGGCGTTCGCGGCCTTGGAGACCTCGTCCTTGAGCTCGGCGTAGGTGATGGCGCGGCCGTCACCGGGCTCGCCCTCGAAGTGGATGGCGACCCGATCGCCGTGCCCGGCCTCGACATGCCGGTCCACGCAGTTGTACGCCACGTTCAGCGTGCCGTCCTTGAACCACTTGGCGAACGGCGGGTTCGACCAGTCCAGCGTCTCGCTCGGCTCCTTGGCCCAGGCCAGCCGCCGGGCCTGCTCGGCCCAGAAGCCGAGCCTGTCAGCCTTGGCCTGTTCATACGCCTCCGCCGTGACGTTGGCGTTCGCGGCCAGCTCGGCGGGGGGCGCGAACCTGCGCTCTTCCTTGAGCAGGTTGGCCAGGCTTTCGTTGCTCACGACATCTCCCTCTCGAAGGGTGTCCGTTGTGTCCCAGGCCACAGCTCATCAGACCCGGGGGCCCGGTGACAAGGGCCGATGGAAAATTGGTTTAGACCTGTGGGTGGGGGTTCGGGTCATCCCTTCCCACGGGCGGTGGCGTCCCCCAGTTCATCGTTTGTAACGCCTCTCACATCCCGGCCCAAGTACAGGTGAAGCGCCACCCACGCGACCGTCAAGGAGAGGGGACAGGGGAGTGGAACGGATACGGGGCGGGCCGGCTGAGGCGGCACGCGACCCACAACTCTTCGAAGAGTTCTACCGGCGCCATGTGGACGCGGTGACGTCTTTCGTGGCCCGGCGTGTCACCGACCCGCACACCGTGGCCGACCTGACCGCCGAGATCTTCCTCGCCGTCCTGGACTCGGCCCACACCTTTCGCCCCGGCCGGGGCAGCGAGACGGCCTGGCTGTACGGCATCGCGCGCAACGTCGTCTCCTCCGAGCGCCGCCGCGTGGCCCGCGAGACCCAGCGCGACCTGCGCATCTCGGGGCGGCGGTTGCTGGAGCCCGACGGTGTTCACCATCCGCCGGATCGCCCTCGCCGCCGGGGTGTGCGCCGTGGCCGGGCTCGCGACGGTCCTGGTGCCGGGTTCTCCGGCCGACTCGCCGGCCTACGCGGTCGACCGGCATTCCGACGGCAGTGTCACGCTCACCATCCGGGAACTCGACCTGACGGAGGAGGCCGAGCGCGAACTCGCCGCCCGTCTGCGTCCCGTGGACATCGAGGTGGAGATCCGGAACCACGACTTCGGCCACCACTGCCGACAGCCCCGCGGGAAGACCCTGGGCACGGTCGACTTCCTCCGGCTCGTCCCCGACAAACCCTCCCCGGCCCCCAAGGCCCGGCAGAGCGGGCCCCGCCTGAGCCCCTCTTCCCCCGTCCCCTGGAACCCTTCCCCCGTCCCATGGCGGATGACCCTCCATCCCGGTGACTCCCTGGCCTTCGAGAACTGGGACTTCGGCCCCACCAGGGGCACCGACGTCGGCCCCCAGGTCTTCAGCCTCTACGCGGTCAAGGGCGAACTGAAGCCCTGCGTAACGGAGAAGGGCCCCGGGCACACCCCGCTCGCCGGCCCGTCCTCCTGATCCTGACCCGGTGAGCGCGGCCCCCTCGCCCTGGGGCCGCGTCTCATGAGGACCGGCTCAGGCGGACAGGCCCGCCTCCACCTCTCGCACGTGGTCGAACACCTCCTCGCCCTCCATCGCGGTGAGCAGATAGGCCTGCGCCTCGCCCACGTGGAAGTACATCCCGTGGAGCTCCAGCGCCCCCGCGCCCAGGGCGCGGCTCACCGACTCGTGCGCCCGCAGGTGATCCAACTGCTGGACCACGTTGGTCAGGCCCAGCTGCTCGACCGCGTCGGCGGACGCCCGCCCGGCCAGGCGCGCCCACGGTCGCCCGTCGTCGGCCATGCGCTCCAGGCTGGGCACCCCGTGCCGCAGCCACCGCTTGAGCGGGGTCTGGGCGCCGCCCGGCTCGGCGTTGAGCAGTGCCTGCATGGCCCCGCACCCGGAGTGCCCGCACACCGTGATGGACCGTACGTGCAGCACGTCCACCGCGTACTCGATCGCGGCCGCCACCGAGTCGTCCCCGCTCTCCTCACCGGGCAGCGGCACGAGGTTGCCCACGTTGCGCACCACGAACAGGTCACCGGGACCACTGGAGGTGATCATCGAGGTGACCAGGCGCGAGTCGGCACAGGTGAGGAAGAGCTGGGCCGGTTGCTGCCCCTCCCGGGCCAGCCGGGCCAACTCGCCCCGCACGAGGGGCGCGGTGTTGCGCTGGAAGGCGCTGATGCCGCGGAGGAGTTGGTGACTGCCGGTGGCAGTGCCGGTGCCTGTGCCTGTGCCGGTGCCTGTGTTGCTGGTCCCTGTGCCGGTGTCGCGCGGTGCCGTGTTGGTGGGAGTGGTGGGGTGGGCGTCGGGTCGGCCGTTCGTGTCGCTGGCCGCTGGTTCTTTCGCTTGTCTGGTCGCTTGTCCTTCCGGTGAGCCTCCGGGGCGGGCACCAAGATGTTCGTCCGCGTCGGGCGTCGCTGCGGACGGTGGACGCTCGCACTGGTGGTTGCGCCAGGCCGTCCAGGGGCGGCATCGGCACTCGGCGGAGGACGTCGGCCCGGTGCTTCCGTCCTCGGCATGGAGCTCGGCGAGAATTCCCGGCTCGGCGATCCTGATTCCGGCGCGGCGGCCCGTCAGCTCCACCGCGCCACCCTGCGCGGTGTGCGTCTTCTGCCAGTCCTGCAGTGACTCGTACGCCGCGTGGTCCATGAAGGACCCGTCCAACTCGACGACGACGTGGGCCCCTTGGGGGACGAGATGCAGGGCCCGGCTGAGCCGGGGCACCGCGAGGAACGTCAGCTGTCCTCGTACGTGTACGTGATGGACTCCTTCCTTCTCGTCGTGTGTGATCCGGGTGCGGGTGAGGCGGTGCAGGGCGACCGCGACGGCGGCGGCGATTCCCAGCGCCACGCCCTCCAGGACGCCGAGGAGGACCACCCCGAGTGTGGTGACGGCGTACACCAGCACTTCGCGGTGGCGGGTCACCGTGCGGATGTGGTGCAGGGACACCATCTGGATGCCGACGGCCATCACCAGGGCGGCGAGCGAGGCGAGCGGGATGAGCTCCAGGAGCGGGACCATCAGCAGCGCGGCGACTACTACGAGAACGCCGTGCACCATCGTGGAGTTCCGGCTCACGGCACCGGCTCGCACGTTCGCCGAACTCCGCACGGCCACACCGGCGACGGGCAGTCCGCCGAGCGCGCCGGAGACGACGTTGGCGGCGCCCTGTCCGAGCAGTTCGCGGTCGAGGTCGGAGCGTCCGACGCGGGCCGACAGGCCGGGGCGTCCGGCGACCAGCTTGTCCACGGCGACCGCGCCGAGCAGCGACTGCACGCTGCACACCAGGGTGGTGGTGAGGACGGCGGCGACGAGGCCGGCCGTCGGCCCCTCGGGAAGCCCGGCCAGCGCATGGCTGCTCCACGACGGCAGGTCGACCTTGGGCAGTGTCAGCCCCGCCAGTGTGGCCGTCACGGTGGCGGCGGCCACGGCGACGAGCGCGGTCGGCACCGTGCGCAGGACGCGCCCGGCCCGGCCCGGGATCCGGGGCCAGAGCAACAGCACGCTCAGAGTGAGCGCGCTCGTGGCCAAGGCCGCCGGGTGCAAGTCGGCCAGCTGGGCCGGCAGCGCCTGGAGGTTGGCGAGGACGGAGCTCTGTGGATTGCCGCCGAGGACGATGTGCAGCTGGGCGACGGCGATGGTGACGCCGATGCCGGCGAGCATGCCGTGCACGATGGCGGGGCTGACGGCGAGCGCGGTGCGGGCCACGCGCAGGCAACCCAGGCCGAGTTGGGCGAGTCCGGCGAGAACGGTGATGGCGCAGGTCGTACGCCATCCGTAGCGGTGGATGAGGTCGGCGGTGACCACGGTGAGCCCGGCAGCCGGCCCGCTGACCTGGAGGGGGCAGCCACTGAGTCGTCCGGCGACGATGCCGCCGACGGCCGCGGACACCAGGCCCGCCTGGAGAGGCGCGCCGGTGGCGAGGGCGATGCCGAGGGACAGAGGCAGCGCGATCAGGAAGACAGCGATGGATGCCGACACGTCGGCGCCCTCGACACGGAAACGGGATCGCTGGGGCGGTGGCGGGCCGGGGGGCCGGCGGACAGGTCCGGCGTGGGTCGAGTCGGTCGGGCGGGTGGGGGTGCAGGCTGACATTTTTCCCGTCTCCTCCGGGGCAGCGCGGTCGCGGAAGTGGTGGTGCCCGCTCGACGGCGGGGCGGGTCGCGGCCGTGGGTCACGGCGTGCAGCGGCGGGATGATTCAACTCTCGGTAAATGAATCGTAATGCAGAGTAAAGGGCAAGCATGAACATTACGGGCAAATGGGGTAATCAATCACCCTGATGAGTGAACTGAGTATTCGATCGGCTTGTCGTACTAATTCCTTCTCGGCCCCGTGCGACCTTGGCGGCGCTGTCGGCTCATTCCGGCACATCACCAGAAAGCGCCCTTGTCGGCGTCGGTCTGAGAGAAGGAAGTAGGTGGGCGGACATGGCCGCCAACCAGAGAATCGCCGCGGGTGTCGTGGTCGCGGCCGTCGCCGTGTCGCTCGCCGGGTGCACGACGGGTGTCGGCGCTTCCCGCGACGCCGAGGAGGGGGCGCTCGGCCCGGGGAAGGTGAAGCAGGCTCCGGCGCCCAAGAGCGTGGTCCGGCTCATCGGCGACGGCTCCACCGCCTACACCGGAGCCCAGCCCCACCTGCCCAGACCGGACCGTCTCAAGGCCGGCCAGAAGCCCCCGCAGTTCGTGGTGTTCTCCTGGGACGGCGCGGGCGAGGACAGCCAGAGGCTGTTCTCCCACTTCCGCAAGGTGGCCAGGGCCAACCACGCCACCATGACGTACTTCCTCAGCGGCGTGTACATGCTGCCGGAGGAGAAGCGCGACCTCTACAAGCCGCCACAGCACTCACCGGGCCGCTCCGACATCGGCTTCAACGACGAGCAGGGCATCGCCGACACCGTGAAGCAGCTGCGCCTGGCGTGGCTGGAGGGCAACGAGATCGGCACCCACTTCAACGGCCACTTCTGCGGCAGGAACGGCGGTGTCGGTGAGTGGTCGGTCGAGGAGTGGAAGGAGGAGATCGCCCAGGCGAAGCAGTTCGTGAAGTCCTGGAAGACCAACACCGGGATGGTGCAGGCGGCCCCGCTCCCGTTCGACTACGACAAGGAGCTCGTCGGCGCCCGCACCCCGTGCCTGGAGGGTCAGAAGAACTTCATGAAGGCCGCTCGCGACCTGGGCTTCCGCTATGACACCAGTGGAGTGAACGACCAGGTCTGGCCGGAGAAGAAGAACGGCCTGTGGGACCTGTCCATGCAGCTCGTGCCCTTCCCCGGCCATTCCTACGAGCAACTCACCATGGACTACAACTTCATGGTCAACCAGTCCGGCACCTCGACCCAGGGCAACCCGGCCAAGCACGAATTCTGGGGCGACCAGATGCGGGACGGCCTGCTGCGGGGCTTCCGGCGGGCGTACGACGGAAACCGCGCGCCGCTGATCATCGGCAACCACTTCGAGTCCTGGAACGGCGGCACCTACATGCGTGCCGTCCAAGAGGTCGTCGAGTCCGTCTGCACCAAGCCCGAGGTGCGGTGCGTCTCCTTTCGGCAGCTCGCCGACTGGCTGGACGCCCAGGACCCGCGGACGCTGGCGCAGCTGCGCACGCTGGACGTCGGCGAGTCCCCGAAGCAGGGCTGGGCGGCCTTCCTGTCGGGCCGCCCGGCCCCGGCCCCGAAGGGCGCGCCGGGGGCGCCGGCGGCCGGGCAGTAGCCGTCAGACGGAGGCGGCGACGCTCTCGCTGAGCACGAACGCGGGGTCGACCTGCGCCGCCAGGTCGACCCCGGTGCGCTCGTTGCCCCAGGACTGGGCGTTCTTCAGATGGAAGTGCACCATCTGGCGCGTGTAGCGCTCCCAGTCGCGCAGCTCGTACGCCGCGTCGACCGTCGTGTGCAGCAGGTTCAGGGCGCGGCGGTTGACGTCCTCCAGGAGCTCGAACCGGGGTGGCCGGCCCTTCTCCATGGCGCGCACCCAGTTCGAGTGCCCGACCGTCACGAGCAGGTCGTCCCCGACTTCGGCGTGGAGGAAGTCGAGGTCGTCCTGGCCCTGCACCTTGTTGCCGACGACCTTCAGCGTGACGCCGAAGTCGCGGGCGTACTCCTTGTACTGGCGATAGACGGAGACCCCCTTGCGGGTCGGCTCGGCGACGAGAAACGTGACGTCGAAGCGGGTGAACATGCCGGAGGCGAAGGAGTCCGAACCCGCCGTCATGTCGACCACGACGTACTCGTCGGGGCCGTCCACCAGGTGGTTCAGGCACAGTTCCACCGCTCCCGTCTTGGAGTGGTAGCAGGAGACCCCCAGGTCGGCGTCCGTGAAGGTGCCCGTGACCATCAGACGGACGGCGCCGCCGTCGAGTTCCACCGGCCGGGCGCAGGCGTCGTACACCGGGTTGTCCTCGCGTACCCGCAGCAGCCGCGAACCCTCGCCGGGAGGGGTCGTCTTGATCATCGTCTCGGCGGAGGGGACGCGGGGGTTGGAACCGCGCAGATAGTCCTTGATCAGGCCCAACCGATCGCCCATCGCGGGCAGCGCGGCGGCCTCCGCCTCGTCGAGGCCCAGCGCGGGCCCCAGGTGCTGGTTGATGTCGGCGTCGAAGGCGACGACCGGTGCGCCCGAGGCCACCAGGTGGCGGATGAACAGGGAGGACAGTGTGGTCTTGCCGCTGCCACCCTTCCCAACGAAAGCAATTTTCATATTCACCAAGGGTAGCGGCGCGATAGCTGTATGTGGCAGACGTGGTGAAGAAGACCACTCCATCGTGGGGTTCGGCCCTCAGGGTGCGTAATGTCGTACTCATGAGTACGACAGGCGCGACCGCCGATCCGCTCGCGGCCCTGGGTTCACTGCCCGGCGTGGCCGAGTCCGTCGAGTCCGTGCGCAAGGCCGTGGACCGGGTCTACGGGCACCGGATCATGCGGCGCCGCAGCACTGCGATCACCTCTGAGGCGGCCCTGCGCGGCGCGCGCGGCTCAGCGGCGCTGTCCGGCGGGGACTGGGCCCTGGAGGAGGTGCGCCGGCGCACCGACTTCGGCGCCGACGACGAGGCGCGCGTGGTGGGCGCCGCCCTGCGGCTGACCGCAGAGGCCGGCCAGCTGCTGTCCGTCTGGCGGCAGTCCCCCCTGCGGGTGCTGGCCCGGCTGCACCTGGTGGCCGCCGCGACCCCGGGTGACGAGGTGGGGCGGCCGCGTCAGGCGAGCGAGAGCGTCGACGAGCCGCTGATCGAGCTGCCGCTGCCGAGCGCCGACGAGGTCTCCGGACGTCTGGAGGGGCTGTCCGAGCTGGTCATCGCCGGCAGCGCCGCGCCCGCCCTGGTGACGGCCGCCGTCGTTCATGGCGAACTCCTCGCGCTGCGCCCCTTCACCTCCCACAACGGCCTGGTCGCGCGCACCGCCGAGCGCATCGTGCTGATCGGCAGCGGCCTCGACCCGAAGTCCATCTGTCCTGCGGAGGTCGGGCACGCCGAACTGGGCCGCGCGGCCTACCTGGGGGCGCTTGAGGGGTATGTGTCCGGCACCCCGGAGGGGATGGCGGCCTGGATCACCCACTGCGGCAGGGCCGTCGAGCTGGGAGCCCGTGAGTCGACGGCGGTGTGCGAGGCGCTGCAGCGCGGGGCGGCGTAACTCGAGGGGCGTAACGAGGTGGCGTCACGCGAGGGTGGCTCAATGTGAAAAAGCCCCCGAAGGGGCTTAACAAGGGTTGCGGCGGTACGAGAGTTCGTACCGCCGCTGGCATGTTCACCGGGTTACCAAGCGTCCTCGATATATTGCCCATCAGGTCGGGAACTTTGCCCGTCACCTGGTGCGGCTGGCCCGTAATCGACGGGTCGACGTCGCGTGGGTGCTCGATGTCCATGCTCGGTCCGTGGGGCCAAATGCGTTATTAAGGTGATCCTCTCGGATGTCCTTGGTCTCGCGGGCCGTTGAGTCCTTTGTACTCCAGGACCAGGGCAACCGGAAGCCCTGGCTGCACTTCTTTACTTTTAATCTCAAACAGGCAATAAACGGTCGTTTATATCGTGGGCCGGTGAAAGCGCAGGTCAGGCGACCGTCGTGCGGCGGCGGCTGGCGTACCAGACGAGGCCCGCGGTGGCGGCCGCGGCTCCTATGGCGGCGGCCGCGACGAGCGTCGGCCGGGGCGGCACGGAGAAGGTGGGAAGCCGCTTCTTCAGCCGCACCGGCCGGTGGAAGTCCAGGATCGGCCACCCGCGCGCGAGGGCCTCGCGCCGCAGTGTGCGGTCCGGGTTGACGGCGTGCGGGTTCCCGACGGCTCGCAGCATCGGCAGATCCGTCGCCGAGTCGCTGTAGGCGTAGCAGCGGGTGAGGTCGTATCCCTCGGACGCGGCCAGTCCCTCTATCGCCTCGGCCTTCGTCGGGCCGTACGCGTAGTACTCCACCTCCCCGGTGAAGCAGCCGTCGTCGCCCACGACCATCCGGGTGGCCACCACGCGGTCCGCGCCGAGCAGCTCGCCGATCGGCTCGACCACCTCGGCGCCCGACGTGGACACGATCACGACGTCGTGCCCGGCGGCGTGGTGCTCCTCGATCAGGGAGGCCGCCTCGTCGTAGATGATCGGGTCGATCAGGTCATGCAAGGTCTCGGCGACGAGCTCCTTCACCTGCTGGACGTTCCATCCGCGGCACAGGGAGGACAGGTACTCGCGCATCCGCTCCATCTGGTCGTGGTCCAGGCCGCCCACGAGGAAGACGAACTGGGCGTACGCGGTGCGCAAGGCCGCCCTGCGGTTGATCAGTCCGCCTTGGTAGAAGGACTTGCTGAAGGTGAGCGTGCTCGACTTCGCAATGACCGTCTTGTCCAGGTCAAAGAAGGCCGCTGTGCGGGGCAAGGAGTGGTTTTCCACGCCCTTGAGCATAGGTGCAGCCCATTCGGCGTAAGGTGGGCGCGTGGGTTTGCCTGAGAGGCCTCTCGGGTACACCATGGAAGTCACGGATCGTTCGCGACCGTGCTAACCCGGCCCGACTCCTCCCCCCCGAGTCGGCCGTGGAGACGACCCCCGCTCTCCCCCCCGGCGGGGGTCGTCGCATGTCCGGGTGGGTTTTCCCCTTCTTCTCGCGGCCGCGGTGCCGTACCGAGGCGGCTGCGGCCGCCTCTTTCGCATGTTCACGAACCGTCACGGTGTGTAGCTGTCGGACTGCTCTGCGGAAGTCGCACAGGGGACGGTGCGGGCGTCACCGGTTTGGGTGACGGAGATATTCACAGGCCCCTGGTTGTCCACAGTTATCGACCAAGATCCACAACATTTCCGGGATCGCTGCACCGTGATTCCAACGCGTCCCGCTCGCGGCGAGTTCATGGCCGGGTTCGGTTTGTCGGGCGCGTTTGGCCGGTTTCTGTCGGCCGTTCAGAGGAGGCCCGTTGCCGGTTCTCCACAGGTTCGGGAAATCGCGGGGCCGCAGGGGCTGCGCGAGATGCAGCGAAGGGGGATGGAAACCGTGGCCGGAACCATCACACACGACCCGCCGCCCACGACTGGAGGGCGGCAGGGCAGGCCGCTGATCGTCACCGAGGACACCGACCTCCTCGACGATCTGCTGCGCCTGTGCGCCGCTGCCGGCGCCACACCCGAGGTGCACCACGGGGTGCCGGAGCGCCGGGGCAGCTGGGAGGCCGCACCGCTCGTCCTCGTCGGCGACGATGCCGCGCCACGCGTGCGTGGAGCGGTGCGCCGACGCGGCGTGGTGCTGGTCGGGAGGGATCAGGACGACTCCGGGGTGTGGCGGCGGGCCGTCGAGATCGGTGCCGACCACGTCCTGATGCTTCCCGACGGGGAGCAGTGGCTGGTCGACAGGATCGCCGACGTCGCCGAGGGAGTCGGCCGGCCCGCGCTCACCGTCGGCGTCATCGGCGGGCGCGGCGGGGCGGGAGCGTCCACGCTCGCGTGCGCCCTCGCCGTCACCTCCGCGCGGGAGGGGCTGCGCACCCTGCTCGTGGACGCCGATCCGCTGGGTGGCGGACTCGACGTACTCCTCGGCGGTGAGACCGCCGAAGGCCTGCGCTGGCCCGCCTTCGCCGCCTCGCGCGGGCGGGTCGGCGGCGGGGCCCTGGAAGAGTCGCTGCCGAAGCTGCACGCCCTGCGGGTGCTCAGCTGGGACCGCGGCGATTGCGTCGCCATCCCGCCCCAGGCCGTCCGCGCGGTGCTCGGCGCCGCCCGGCGCCGGGGCGGCACGGTCGTCGTCGACCTGCCCCGCCGCGTCGACGACGGCGTCGCGGAGGCCCTTTCCCAACTCGACCTCGGCATCCTCGTCGTTCCGGCGGAGCTGCGTGCCGTCGCGGCGGCGGGCCGGGTGGCGTCCGCCGTCGGCATGGTGCTGCGCGACCTGCGCGTGGCGGTACGGGGGCCGTACACGCCCGGACTCGACGACCGCGAGGTCGCCCGACTGCTCCGACTGCCACTGGCCGGAGAGGTGCCCGTCGAGTCGGGACTGCTGCGCCCGAACGAGGGAAAGTCACCGCCCGGCGCGACTGCGCGCGGCCCTCTGGCCCGTTTCTGCAAGGAGTTCTGGGAGCGGGCGCTCGTCGAGGCGGGTGGCGTATGAGCGCGCCGGCCGGCGTTGATGCGGCGGGCGTCGGTGGGCTGCTCGACGGTGTACGGCAGTGGCTGGCCGAGAGTGGGGCCGAGCCCACACCCGCGCGGGTGGCGCAGGCGCTGCGGGAGCAGGGGCGGGTCCTCGGCGACACGGAAGTCCTCGGCGCGGCCGAGCGGTTGCGTTCCGAACTGGTCGGCAGCGGTCCGCTGGAGGCGTTGCTCACCGATCCCTCGGTGACCGACGTGCTGGTGTCGGCCCCGGACCGGGTCTGGGTGGACCGGGGCGGCGGCCTGGAGCTGACCGAGGTGTCCTTCCCGGACGCGGCAGCCGTACGACGTCTCGCGCAGCGTCTGGCCGCGGTGGCCGGGCGGCGCCTGGACGACGCCAGGCCCTGGGCCGACGCCCGGCTGCCCGACGGGACCCGGCTGCACGCCGTGCTGCCCCCGGTCGCCGTCGGCTGCACCTGCCTCTCCCTGCGCGTCGTACGACCGCGCGCGTTCACGCTCGACGAACTGGTGGCGGCGGGCACGGTGCCGCCGGGCGGGGACCGTCTCCTGCGGGCCCTGGTGCGGGCACGGTTGTCGTTCCTCGTGAGCGGAGGCACGGGTAGCGGCAAGACGACCCTGCTGAGCGCGTTGCTCGGATCGGTCGGGCCGGGTGAGCGGATCGTGCTGGCGGAGGACTCGGCGGAACTACGGCCCGACCACCCACACGTCGTCCGGCTGGAGACCAGACCCGCCAACCAGGAGGGCGCGGGCCTCGTCACGCTCGAGGACCTGGTGCGGCAGGCGCTGCGCATGCGGCCGGACCGGCTGGTCGTCGGCGAGGTCCGTGGGCCCGAAGTGGTCCATCTGCTGGCCGCGTTGAACACCGGTCACGAGGGCGGCTGCGGGACTGTCCACGCCAACGCGGCCGCGGACGTACCGGCCCGGCTGGAAGCGCTCGGTACGGCGGCCGGGCTCGATCGGGCAGCACTGCACAGTCAGTTGGCGGCCGCCCTGTCGGTCGTCCTCCACCTCGTGCGCGACCGGACGGGGCGGCGGCGGATCGCCGAGGTGCATGTCCTGGAGCGGGACCCGTCGGGACTGGTGCGGACCGTGCCGGCGCTGCGGTGGGGCGCGGCGGCGTTCGCCCACGAGCGCGGGTGGGAGCGGCTGCGGGGGCTTCTCGAGAGCGAAGGAGGTGCCGGGTGATGGGCGAGATCCACCTGGGGGCGGTCGCGGCTTGTGCCGGGGCGGCGGCCTGGCTGCTGAGTGGCCGGGACTCCGGTGCGCGGCGGGCCCGGTTGCTGCTCGCGGGCGGTGGAGTGGTGGCCACGGGGCCGCCCTCCTGGCAACGGCTCGCCCACGAACTGCGGGGGGCCCGGGGCCGTTGGCGGGTCGAGTGGTGGTCGTTGGCCGCGGGGCTGGCGCTGGCTGTGCTGGGTGCGTCGGTGCTGCCGGTCGTCGCGGGGGCTGCCGGAGTGCCACTGCTGCGACGGGTACGGCTGGCCAGGGAGGCCCGGCACGCGCGCGAGCGCCGAGGGGACGCGGTCATCGCGCTGTGTGCGGCGCTCGCCGGGGAGGTACGCGCCGGACGGCAGCCGGGAGAGGCCCTGCTGCGGGCCGCGCGCGACTCCAAGGGGCTCGGTGACGCCCAGGCGGCGGTGCTGGCGGCTGCGCGGTTCGGCGGGGACGTACCCGGAGCCCTGGCGTCCGCGGCGCGGCCAGGGGCCGAGGGGCTGCGGGGGCTCGCCGCGTGCTGGCGGGTGGCCGTGGACCAGGGTGCGGGCCTCGCCGCCGGACTCGACCGGCTCGAAGGGGCATTGCGTACCGAGCGCGACCAACGCGCCGACCTCAGCGCGCAGCTGGCGGGCGCCCGCTCGACAGCGGTCATGCTCGCCGGTCTGCCGGCCCTGGGCCTCGTGCTCGGCACGGCGATGGGTGCCGACCCGCTGCACGTCCTGCTGCACACCGGGGCGGGGCTCGGCTGCCTGCTCGTCGGCGGTCTGCTGGAGGGCGCGGGGCTGTGGTGGGCGCTGCGGATCGTGCGGGGAGCGGAGGTGGCGGCGTGAGTGCGGAAGTTGTCCACAGGCTGTGGGTGGCGATGGGGGCTGTGCTCCTCCTCGGATGGTCGGCGCGGTGGTCGGCCACGGTCCGACGCCGGCGCAGGGCGCGGCACCGGTTGGCCACGCTGCTGGCTGTGGAAGCCGTCGCCGCCAAGCCTCGCTTCGAGGTACGGAGCGCTGCCCGGCGATGGTTGCCGCTGGCGGGGGTCGCTGCCGCCGGGTGGGTCATGGTCGGAGGCGTGGCGGGTGTCGTGGTGGGGATGGCCGTCGCGGCGGGACTGTGGCGGTGGCGGCTGAAGCGGCGGACCGCCGTGTTCGCCAAGGAGGCCGAGGGCGGGGACGCGGCCCGGCAACTCCCGCTCGCCGCCGATCTGCTGGCCGCCTGCATCGCCGCGGGAGCTGGACCGGTGGTCGCGGCGCAGGCCGTCGGAGAGGCCCTGGGAGGCGCCGTGGGGGAGGGGCTGGCCCGCGGGGCGGCGGAGGTGCGGCTCGGCGGCGAACCCGGCGAGGCGTGGCGGAGGTTGGCCTCGATACCGGGCGCGGGCGCGCTGGCGCGGCTGCTGGAGCGGGCCGACGTGTCCGGGCTCCCGGCGGCCGGACCGGTCGCCCGGCTCGCCGCGGACGCCCGCGCCGACTGGGCCCGCACCGCGACGGTACGGGCACGCCGGGCGGCCGTCATGGTCACCGCGCCGGTCGGGCTGTGCTTCCTGCCCGCCTTCATCGCGGTCGGCGTCCTGCCCGTGGTGATCGGGCTCGCGGGCGAGGCGATGGGAGGGGGTGGCCGGTGACGGTGCGGGGCGCGTGACGACGTACGACATGCGCCGGAAGAGCAAGCGAACAGTGGGAACGAAACAGTCGGAACCTTTACGGGGGTTGAGATGTACAAGGCGGTACGGGCGCGGCTGTGCGCCCTGGTGTGCAGGGCCCGGGCGGCGCGGAGGGACGCGGGGATGGTCACCTCCGAGTACGCGATGGGGATCGTCGCGGCGGTGGGGTTCGCGGTGCTGCTCCACAAGGTGGTGACGAGCGGGGAGGTCACCGCGCAGTTGCAGGCCATCGTGAAGAGGGCGCTCAGTGCAGGGATGTGAGCGGCGGTCGGACAGCGGGTTCGTGACGGCGGAGTCGGCCGTGGTGCTGCCCGTGCTGGTGGCGTTCGCGATGGCTCTGGTGTGGGCGCTGCTCGTCGTGGCCGCGCAGATCCAGTGCGTGGACGCGGCCAGGACGGGCGCCCGCGCAGCCGCCCGCCAGGACCCGGCCGACGCGGTGGTCCGGGTGACCCGCGAGGCGGCCCCGCGCGGGGCGAAGGTCACGGTCAGCCGCGAGGAGGACCGGGTCCGCGTGGTGGTCGTGGCGAAGCCGCCGGTAGTCAGCGGGTTGCCCTTCGAGGTACGGGAGGAGGCCGTGGCGTCGGCGGAGGAGACGGTGGGGGCGGGGTCGTGAGGGGCCGTGGGCCGATCGCGGGGAGCGGGCCATGAGAGGGCGATGGCTGGAGCGGGATGGCGGTGTCGAACGCGGCCGTGGGCCGGAACGTGAGGGGGTGACGCGAGGGCTCCGGTCGGGCGGCCAGGACGGGGGTCGGACAGGCCGTTGCTCGGACCGTGGCTCCGCCACCGTCTGGAGCCTCGCTGTGATCGCCGTGCTGTGCGTGGTGTTCGGCGCGGTGCTCGCCCTGGGGCAGGCCGTCGTGGCCCGGCATCGTGCGGCGGGGGGTGCGGATCTCGCGGCACTCGCGGCGGCGGACCACTGGGCGGACGGGGAGGCGGCGTGTGCCCGGGCGGGCCGGGTGGCGGAGGCCCAGGGCACGCGGCTGGTGCGGTGCGTGATGGTGGGCGAGATCTCCGACGTGACGGCGGCCGCCGGCGTGGGACCGCTGGAGGCTCGGGTCAGGGCGCGGGCGGGTCCTGCCGAGCCGGCTCCGCAGGGCCCTGCACCGCCGTCAACGGGCCCGCAGGGCTACGCCTCCGCTGACGGCGACGGTTCCGCAGGCCCTGTCGGCGACGGCCCCTCCTGAGCCGGCGCGCGATCCTCCGGGAGCTCCTCGGCCTCTCCCTCCGAACGCTCCTCCGCCTGCTTCTCCTCCGGCGCTCCCCGCAGCAGCACGGTGAGCAGGCGCACGGCGCCCCTCTTGTGCAGCGGATCGTTGCCGTTGCCGCACTTGGGGGACTGGATGCAGGACGGGCAGCCGGCGTCGCACTCGCAGGACGCGATGGCCTGTCGGGTGGCGGTGAGCCAGGAGCGGGCGGTGTGGAAGGCGCGCTCCGCGAAGCCCGCGCCGCCGGGGTGACCGTCGTAGACGAAGACCGTCGGGAGGAGGGTGTCGGGGTGCAGCGGGATGGACACGCCGCCGATGTCCCAGCGGTCGCAGGTAGCGAACAGCGGCAGCATGCCGATGGACGCGTGCTCGGCGGCGTGCAGGGCGCCGCCGAGGATCTCCGGGTTGATGCGGGCCTCGTCCAGTTGGTCCTCGGTGACCGTCCACCACACGGCGCGGGTGCGGAGCGTACGGGGAGGGAGGTCGAGCTTCGTCTCGCCGAGGACCTCACCGGTGATGACACGCCGGCGCAGGAAGGAGACGACTTGGTTGGTGACCTCGACGGAGCCGTAGCAGAGGCGGCCGTCGCCCCACGGGATCTCGACGTCCGTCTCCAGGACGGAGATCGACGTGGTGTCTCGGGCGACCGTCGCGTAGGACGGGCTGGCCTCCTCGACGAGGGCGACGGAGTCCTCCAGGTCGAGGGAGCGGACGAGGTAGGTGCGGCCCTGGTGGAGGTGGACGGCGCCCTCGTGGACGGTCGTGTGGGCGGCGCCCTCGTCGACCGTGCCGAGCAGCCGTCCCGTGCCCTCCTCGACGATCTGGACCGGTCTTCCGCCCTCGCCGCGGATGTCGGTGAGGTCGGCGGCCCGCTCCCGGCGCGTCCAGTGCCATGCCCTGGCGCGGCGGCGCAGCAGCTTCGCGGCCTCCAGCTGCGGCAGCAGCCCCTCGGTCTCGGGGCCGAACAGCGCCAGGTCCTCGTCCGTCAGGGGCAGCTCCGCGGCGGCCGCGCACAGGTGCGGGGCGAGGACGTAGGGGTTGTCGGGGTCGAGGACGGTGGACTCCACCGGCTGGTCGAACAGGGCCTCCGGGTGGTGGACGAGGAAGGTGTCCAGCGGGTCGTCGCGGGCGACCAGGACGGCCAGGGCTCCCTGACCGGACCGTCCGGCCCGGCCCGCCTGCTGCCACAGCGAGGCGCGGGTGCCCGGGTAGCCGGCGATCAGGACGGCGTCGAGGCCCGACACGTCGACGCCGAGTTCGAGCGCGGTCGTGGCGGCCAGGCCGAGGAGCTCGCCGGAGTGCAGGGCGCGTTCGAGGGCGCGGCGCTCCTCCGGGAGATAGCCGCCGCGATACGCAGCGACACGCCGGGCCAGTGGGCGGTCGATCTCGGCCAGGCGCTCCTGGGTGATCACCGAGATCAGCTCGGCGCCGCGCCGGGAGCGTACGAAGGCGACCGTGCGCACGCCCTGGAGGGTGAGGTCGGTCAGCAGGTCGGCGGTCTCCGCGGTGGCGGTACGGCGGACGGGTGCGCCCTTCTCGCCCTGCATCTCCGTGAGTGGGGGCTCCCAGAGGGCGAACACCAGTTCCCCGCGCGGGGAGGCGTCGTCGGCGACCTCGACCACCGGGAGGCCGGTGAGGCGGCCGGCGGCCACCGAGGGCTCGGCGGCCGTCGCGGAGGCCAGCAGGAACACGGGAGAGGCACCGTAGCGGGCGCACAGGCGGCGCAGTCGGCGCAGCACCTGGGCGACGTGGGAGCCGAAGACACCGCGATAGGTGTGGCACTCGTCGATGACGACGTACTTCAGCGCCTTCAGGAAGGAGGACCAGCGGGGGTGGGACGGGAGTATGCCCCGGTGGAGCATGTCCGGGTTGGTCAGGACGTAGTTCGCGTACTGGCGGATCCACTCGCGTTCCTCGAACGGGGTGTCGCCGTCGTAGACCGCGGGGCGCACCGAATGGCCCAACGGTTGTGAAAGTTCCTTCACGGATCGGCACTGGTCCGCCGCAAGGGCCTTGGTGGGGGCCAGGTAGAGGGCGGTGGCGCCGCGGCCGTTGGGGGCCTCGGAGCCGTCCAGGAGCGTGGAGAGGACGGGGACGAGGTAGGCCAGGGACTTGCCCGACGCGGTGCCCGTGGCGACGATCACAGAATCGCCGTCCAGGGCGTGCTCGGCCGCCTGGGCCTGGTGGGCCCACGGGTGCTCGATGCCCGCCTCCCGCACGGCCGCGACGATCTCGGTTCGGATCCGGTCCGGCCAGCGGGCATGGCGGCCCTCACGTGGGGGCAAGTGCTCCGTATGAGTGATGCGCGATGCCCGGCTCGGCCCCGCGGCGAGCCGGTCCAGGACCGTGCCCGGCGAGGGGCTGGATGCGGTGTCCGTCGAGGGTCGATCGGATCGGTGATTCTTGGCCATCGGCACCGAGTGTGTCACTGGCGTGACGGACAATGGAGTCAAGGCGTCGTGCACGCCTGCCGGTAAGTGATTGAATGCCATCGCGGCTGGCGAACCGTCCCGGGGGCTCCAAGCCGAGGTGTCCCGAGGGGCGACCGCTCGATAGCAAGGTGCTGGAGGATCCGTGGACCTGTCCCTGTCGACCCGTACCGTCGGCGATCGTACGGTCGTCGAGGTCGGTGGCGAAATCGACGTATATACCGCGCCCAAGCTGCGCGAGCAGCTGGTCGAGCTGGTGAACGACGGGAATTTCCACCTCGTCGTCGACATGGAGGGCGTGGACTTCCTCGACTCCACCGGACTCGGCGTGCTGGTCGGCGGCCTGAAGCGAGTGCGTGCCCATGAGGGCTCGCTGCGCCTGGTCTGCAACCAGGAGCGCATTTTGAAGATCTTCCGCATCACCGGTCTGACCAAGGTGTTTCCGATCCACACCTCGGTCGAAGAAGCGGTGGCGGCCACCGACTGACCCACCGGTCCCGGGCCCTGTGCCCGGGTCGGGCCGAAGTTCGGTGGCAGTGAAGACAGAGCTTCGGCAGAAGTGAAGAAGTGCGGGGGTCCGGGCTTCGGCGGCCCGGCCCCCCGACAGCACGCCCGTAGTTCTGAGGGGGATGCATGGCCATCGTCGAACTCCGTTTCAGCGCGCTGCCCGAGCACGTCAGGACCGCCCGACTGGTGGCGGCAGCGGTGGCGCGAAGGGCCGGAGTGGACGAGGCCGTCCTCGACGAGGTCAGGCTCGCCGTCGGTGAGGCCTGCTCCCGTGCCGTCGGACTGCACCGCAACAGCGGTGTCAGCGAGCCGGTGAAGGTGGTGCTGATCGAGGAGGAGAAACAGTTCTCCATCGAGGTCGGCGACGAGGCGCCGCATGCGGCCCCCGGTGATCGGGCGCCCGGCGACCCGGTCGACGACATCGAGGTCGAGGAGGACGACATGGGCCTCGCGGTCATCAGTGGTCTCGTCGACGACGTCGAGGTCACCACCGGGGAACACGGCGGACAGATCCGTATGACCTGGCCGACCACTCCGTCGGCCCCCGTTCTGGCCTGACGCCACCCCCTCGTACCACCCGAAAGGCCCTGCTCAGCAGGGCCTTTTCGCGTTTATAAGATCGACACGCCGAATTCGTGAAGGAATTCACGATCAATGCCTGATAATTTGATCAAGCATCAATGTGCACGTCAATGCTTTCAAGGCGTTACCACTTTCGGGTTCACTGGTGGGTATGGGAAGGCTAATTCCGTTTACCGCCACCTGTTTTGATCAGGTTCCGGTACCTACAATCCGTCCACATCTTGAGCTCAGCCCAAGCGTCAAGGAGGACGAATGGCGGGGCTTTCTACCCCTCATCAGTTGGATCAGCACACAACCCTCGCAGCCGCAGTACTGACCGACGACAACCGCGTCCTCGTGATGGTCATCGGCCTGGTCGCGCTGGCAGCGCTGGTCGTCGCGGGCGTTCTGTTGCGCCAGGTGCTCGCGGCGGGCGAGGGCACCGACAGCATGAAGAAGATCGCGGCGGCGATCCAGGAAGGCGCGAACGCCTATCTGACCCGGCAGTTGCGCACGGTCGGAGTATTCGCCGTGGTCGTGTTCTTCCTGCTCCTGCTGCTGCCCGCGGACGACTGGAGTCAGCGTGCCGGGCGGTCAGTGTTCTTCTTGATCGGCGCGGCGTTCTCGGCGGCCACCGGCTATATCGGCATGTGGCTTGCCGTGCGCAGCAATGTGCGGGTCGCCGCGGCGGCCCGGGAAGCGACCCCGGCGGAGGGCGAGCCGGAAAAGGATCTCATCACCGTCTCGCACACAGCGATGAAGATCGCTTTCCGTACGGGCGGCGTCGTCGGCATGTTCACGGTGGGGCTCGGTCTGCTGGGCGCCTCCTGTGTGGTGCTGGTGTACGCGGCCGACGCGCCGAAGGTGCTCGAGGGATTCGGTCTCGGGGCCGCCCTGATCGCCATGTTCATGCGTGTCGGCGGCGGCATCTTCACCAAGGCCGCCGACGTCGGCGCCGACCTGGTCGGCAAGGTCGAGCAGGGCATTCCGGAGGACGATCCGCGCAATGCCGCGACCATCGCCGACAACGTGGGCGACAACGTCGGCGACTGCGCGGGCATGGCGGCCGACCTCTTCGAGTCGTACGCCGTGACCCTGGTCGCCGCGCTGATCCTCGGCAAGGTGGCCTTCGGCGACGCCGGTCTTGCGTTCCCGCTGCTCGTTCCGGCGATCGGCGTGATCACCGCGATGATCGGCATCTTCGCCGTGTCCCCGCGCCGGACGGACCGCAGCGGCATGAGCGCGATCAACCGCGGCTTCTTCATCTCCGCTGTGATCTCACTCGCACTGGTCGCCCTGGCCGTCTTCATCTACCTCCCCGGCAAGTACGCCGACCTCGACGGCGTCACCGACGCGGCGATCAGCGGCAAGAACGGCGACCCGCGGATCCTCGCGCTGGTCGCGGTGGCGATCGGCATCCTGCTCGCGGCCGTCATCCAGCAGCTGACCGGGTATTTCACCGAGACCACCCGCCGCCCGGTCAGGGACATCGGCAAGACCTCGCTGACCGGCCCGGCCACCGTCGTCCTCGCCGGTATCTCCGTCGGTCTCGAGTCGGCCGTCTACACCGCCCTGCTGATCGGCCTCGGCGTGTACGGGGCGTTCCTGCTCGGCGGTACGTCGATCATGCTGGCGCTGTTCGCCGTGGCCCTCGCCGGAACCGGCCTGCTCACCACGGTCGGCGTGATCGTCGCCATGGACACCTTCGGCCCGGTCTCCGACAACGCGCAGGGCATCGCCGAGATGTCCGGCGACGTCGAGGGCGCCGGCGCGCAGGTGCTCACCAACCTGGACGCCGTCGGCAACACCACCAAGGCCATCACCAAGGGCATCGCCATCGCCACCGCCGTGCTGGCGGCGTCGGCGCTCTTCGGGTCGTACCGGGACGCGATCACGACCGGCGCGCAGGACGTCGGCGAGAAGCTCTCCGGAGCGGGCGCGCCGATGAGCCTGATGATGGACATCTCGCAGCCCAACAACCTCGTCGGCCTCATCGCGGGCGCGGCGGTCGTCTTCCTCTTCTCGGGGCTGGCGATCAACGCCGTGTCGCGGTCGGCGGGTTCCGTGGTGTTCGAGGTGCGGCGGCAGTTCCGCGAGAAGCCCGGGATCATGGACTACAGCGAGACGCCCGAGTACGGCAAGGTCGTCGACATCTGTACCAAGGACGCCCTGCGTGAGCTCGCCACCCCAGGTCTGCTCGCCGTCATGGCGCCCATCTTCATCGGCTTCACACTCGGCGTCGGAGCGCTGGGCGCGTACCTCGCGGGCGCGATCGGCGCGGGCACGCTGATGGCGGTGTTCCTCGCGAACTCCGGTGGCGCCTGGGACAACGCCAAGAAGCTCGTGGAGGACGGTCACCACGGCGGCAAGGGCAGCGAGGCCCACGCCGCGACGGTGATCGGCGACACCGTCGGCGACCCCTTCAAGGACACCGCGGGGCCCGCGATCAACCCGCTGCTGAAGGTCATGAACCTGGTGGCCCTGCTCATCGCGCCCGCGGTGATCAAGTTCAGCTACGGCGACGACAAGAGCATCGGGGTACGGGTCACGGTCGCGGTCCTCTCGCTCCTGGTGATCGTCGGCGCGGTCTACGTATCCAAGCGGCGCGGCATCGCCGTGGGTGACGAAGACAACGCCGAGCGGGTGGCCAACTCGGCCGATCCGGCGGTGGTTTCGTAGATCACCGTCACGAGCCCCAGCTCACGGGGCGGGCGGGAGGCGCGCATGTCGCGTCGTCCGCCCGCCCTGTCCGCGTTCGCGCCCGCATCGTGACCCTTCTCTCGCATGGTGCAAATGGTCGTAAGAACTTACAAACCAGCCATCTTTCACACGACTGCCACCCCCATGCCGTGTATGTTCCGGGGCCGAGAGCCATGGAAGGGACCGATCCGGTGAACAAGAAGCTCGCGGCCGCACTGTCCGGCGGTGCGGTACTGGTAGTGGCGCTGACGGGATGCACCAGCGGCGACGACGGCAACAAGGAACTCGACGCCTGGGCCAAGCAGGTCTGCGACGCGCTGCCCGCGCAGGACACGAAGGTCGACGCGGCCAACGAGGCGATCAAGCAGGCCGCCACGGACAACAAGTCGCCCAAGGCCGTCCAGGAGACCGACTCGCAGGCTTTCCAGGACATGTCCGACGCGTACAAGGCGCTCGCCACCGCCGTCCAGCAGGCCGGGCCGCCCCCCGGTGTCGAGACGGGCGACAAGAAGCAGCAGGGAGCCGTCAAGGCGCTCAACGCCCTCTCCACGTCGTACGCCGACCTGAAGAAGCAGGTGGACGCGCTCGACACCAAGGACCAGGGGAAGTTCGCGGACGGCCTGCAGGACGTCGCGACCGAGCTCGGGAAGCTCAGCAAGAGCAGCAACACCGCGCTGAAGAACCTGGAGCAGGGCGACGTGAAGTCGGCGATGGCCAAGCAGCCCAGCTGCAAGAAGGTCGCCGCCTCCGGATCGGCCAACGCGACCCAGGGCTGATTCCGCCCGCCCGGCCGGTCGCGGGACACAATGGGGGGCGTGAGTAACGCCACCCAGTCCCCCCTGCCCTCCTCCGACCGCCCCGACGTCGCCGCGCGGCTGCGGGACGCCCTGCTCGGGGCCTCCTTCACCGCGGACGGCCTCCTCGAGCTGCTCGGCGCCCCCGCGTACGCGGCCCTCGCCCGCAGCGAGACCGTCCCCGCCCTGCGGGCGACGCGCGGGGACACGCCGCTGGAGGCCCTCGTCCGGCTTTTCCTGCTCCAGCAGCCCGTGCCGCACGCGCGCGTGGAGGGCGTTCTGCCCGTCGACGTGTGCGTGGAGAGTGGGTGGCTGGTGCGCGTCGGCGGCGACGAGCTCGCCGCGACCGTGGACGTGCGGCCGTACGGCGGACCCGACGGCGAGGACTGGTTCATCGTGTCCGACCTCGGGTGCGCCGTCGGCGGCGCCGGGGGCATCGGCAGTCGCGACGAGGGGGTTGTCCTGGGCGTGGGCGGTGCCTCCACCACCCTGGCCGGCATCACCGTGCGTACGCCCGTCTCCTGCGCCCTCGACCTCGGCACCGGCTCCGGGATCCAGGCGCTGCACGCCGTGCAGCACGCCACGCGCGTGACGGCGACCGACCTCAACCCGCGCGCGCTGCACATCACCGCGCTCACGCTGGCGCTGTCCGGCGCCTCGGACGCGGACCTGCGCGAGGGCTCCCTCTTCGAGCCGGTCGGCGACGACGAGACGTTCGACCTGATCGTGTCGAACCCGCCCTTCGTGATCTCGCCGGGCGCCCGGCTCACCTACCGCGACGGCGGGATGGGCGGGGACGATCTGTGCCGCACGCTCGTTCAGCAGTCGGGGGAGCGGCTCAACGAGGGCGGGTTCGCGCAGTTCCTCGCCAACTGGCAGCACGTGGAGGGGGAGGACTGGCAGGACAGGCTCAGGGCGTGGGTGCCGCGCGGGTGCGACGCGTGGATCGTGCAGCGCGAGGTGCAGGACGTATCGCAGTACGCCGAACTGTGGCTCAGGGACGCCGGCGACCACCGCGGTGACCAGGCCGAGTACCAGACGCGGTACGACGCGTGGCTGGACGAGTTCGAGGCGCGCAAGGTGAGGGCCGTCGGCTTTGGCTGGATCACCCTGCGCAGGACGGCCGCCGCCGAGCCCGTCATCACGGTGGAGGAGTGGCCGCACTCGGTCGAACAGCCCCTCGGCGACACGGTCCGGGCGCACTTCGACCGCCTCGACTACCTGCGCGCGCACGACGACGCGGCCCTGCTTGAGGGGCACTTCAGGCTCGCCGCCGAGATCGTGCAGGAACAGGTCGGCCTGCCCGGCGCCGAGGACCCGGAGCACGTCGTGCTGCGCCAGCACCGCGGCATGCGCCGGGCGACCAAGGTAGACACGGTCGGCGCGGGGTTCGCGGGTGTCTGCGACGGCTCGCTGAGCGCGGGGCGCATCCTGGACGCGATCGCCCAACTGGTGGGCGAGGACCCGGTGATGCTGCGCGACCGCACGCCCGCGCAGATCCGGCTGCTCGTGGAACAGGGCTTTCTGGACCCGGCCTGAGCCCGACGGACGTCCGGCCCGGGGCCTGCGTGCGTCACGCCTGGGCCGTGTCGTCGCTTCCGTGACCCAAGTGCCCGACCTGACAGGATTTACCCGGAAAAGGGCTCCTGTCAGTGGTGGGTGCGAAGCTACCTTCGAGGGACAAACCTCGCGCGTTCTCGGGGGAGGCGCGCTGTCTCGGGGGAGGCGCGATGGTGGGGGAGACGCCGGACCAGGGTGAGGGCCGGATCATCAACGGGCGGTACCGGCTGCTCAGGACACTCGGAGCGGGCGGCATGGGCCGCGTCTGGCTCGCTTACGACCAGGAGTTGGCCTGCCAGGTCGCCGTGAAGGAGATCGCGCTGTCGGACGTGCCGACGGACGCGGGCGAGCCGGCCCCGGGGGTCCCCCCGCTCGAGCGAAGCCGAGAGTGGGGCAGGATCGCGCGGGCTCGTAGCGAGGCGCGGCACGCGGCACGGCTGCGCGCCCACCCGCACGTGGCGACGGTTCACGACGTGGTGGTGCACGAGGGCCTGCCGTGGATCGTCATGGAGTACGTGCCGGACGCGGTCGACCTCCAGGCGGTCGTACGGCGGTCAGGTCCGCTGCCGCCCGATCAGGTGGCCCGCGTCGGGCTCGCCGTCCTCGACGCGCTCACCGCAGGGCACCGCATCGGCATCCTCCACCGGGACGTGAAGCCGGCCAACATCCTGCTCGCTCCGGATGCTTCGGGCGACGCCTGCGCGCGCGTGCTGCTCACCGACTACGGCATCGCGCTCCAGCCCGAGTCCCGTGAGCCCCGGCTCACGGCCACCGCCGGCATCCTCGGCACGCCCGGCTACCTCGCCCCGGAGCGGGCCCGCGGTGAGCCGCCCACCCCGGCCGCCGACCTGTTCTCCCTGGGCGCCACCCTGTACTCCGCCGTCGAGGGACGCGGCCCCTTCGACCGCCCCGGCGAGTACGCGACCCTCACCGCCCTGCTCGGCGAGGACCCGACGCCACCGACCCGCGCGGGTGAACTGACGCCGGTGCTGATGGGATTGCTCGTCAAGGACCCTGTGCGGAGGTTCTCTCCGGAGACGGTGGCCAGGGGGCTGGAGCGGATCCTGCGGGGCTCCGGGCCCACAGGGGCGCCCGCAGGCGGCTTCGGCCCGCCACCCGAGGGCTTCGGCACGCTCGCGGTGGGGGTGGCGGGGGTGCCGCCGGGATACATCGCCGGCACACCGCCGGGCGCGCCCCCGACACCGAACACCCCGCAGACTCCGCTCACTCCGCCCGGTGGGCCGGGGCTGTCAGAAGCCGGGAGCGGTGGCGGTCCCGGCCAGGGCGATCCCTACGCGCAGACGGTCGGTCCCTTCGCGGCCCCCGTCAGCCAGTCACCTCCCCCGGGGAGCCTGCCTCCGCCGCCGTACCCGGGAAGCGGGAGCCCGCCGCCGTACGGGGGCGGCGGGGCCCCACTGCCCCCGTACGGGAAAGACGGTCCCGGCAGGAAGAAGCGGCTCGCTCTCGTCGCTCTCGTCGTGGCGGCCGTGCTCGTGGCCGTGGGTGGTACCTGGGCGGCGGTGTCTCTGACCGGCGGAGACGGCGCCGGCGGCGAGGACGCCACGACGAAGAAGTCGGCTTCCCCGAGTGCGTCGCAGTCGTCGACCGGGCCGGTGTACCCGTACGGCGAGGTCGTGGGGCTCACCGAGCCGCTGGAGACCGGGGACTGCGTGAAGGCGGTCTGGTCGGGGACGCCGTTCAGGTCGGTGCCGAACCTGGGCGTGGTGGACTGTGTCGACGACTGGCCGGACGGACAGGTGGTGGCGGTCGACACGGCCATCGACCATGCGGACGCCCGCGCCCGGGGTGCCAAGCGGTGCGAGAGCCAGAGCAGGGCCGTCGTGGACGCGTTGCCCGACGCGGACGGCTATGCCGTCGTGCCGACGAGGGAGGGCTTCACCGCGGCCAACAGCGGCACAGCCTGTCTCGTCCTCGGACGTCATGCCGCGATAGGCGGCGAGGTGGGCCGCTTCCGTGACGCGGGCATGAGCCTCTGGGTGGGGCAGATGAGCATCGGCGACTGCTGGGTCTACGAGGAGCTGGAGGAGGGGTACAAGGCACCGCTCACGGACTGCGCCAAACCGCACACCGATCAAGTGATCGGAACCGTTCAGGCTCCCGACAAAATGAGCTACAAGAAGGGCGCCGACAATGCGACCAAGTTGTGCGGCAACAAGTTCGAGTCGACCTGGGCGCCCGGTTCGGAGCGCCTCGTGATCGGT
Source organism: Streptomyces sp. NPDC043427 (assembly GCF_056436655.1). Taxonomy (NCBI): domain Bacteria; kingdom Bacillati; phylum Actinomycetota; class Actinomycetes; order Kitasatosporales; family Streptomycetaceae; genus Streptomyces; species Streptomyces sp. NPDC043427. The sequence continues at coordinate 204,957 of NZ_JBWKCC010000016.1, forward strand.
TGGGTGACCGATGCGGACGACTGGAAGGCGGGTTTCACGAAGATCGTGTGCACGGTCAGTCAGGTCGAAAACAAGAAGACGACCGGAAAGATACCCACGCCCGGCTCCGTCTGAGACGGGCCGGGACACGGGCGGGTCGGGTCAGTGGCGCCGTCATCCCTCCGTTCACCTCCGGTTCGCCTGGGCGCCGTCCGCGCGTGTCAGCCTCCCGGGGCGAGCGCGCGTGGGGCGGATGCCGAGGGGGTGCGGACGATCATGGAGAGCGGACCGGCGATCTTCGCAGGAGTGGTGTTCGCCCTGTTCGGGGGCGGGCTGCTGGTGTGGACCGCGACCCGCGTGCGGCATCGCGAGCCCGTGGCCCTCGGTGTGAGCCCCGTCGCATCGGCGACCCTCGCCACCCTTGCCTCGGTGGCTTCGCTGGCTCTCGGCGCGTGGTGCTTCACCCGCCTTTGAGGAACGGGCCGGTGGCCCCGGGAGGGGTTTCTCGAACCGGGAACCGGAGACTGCGTCCGTAATTGAGAGGTCACGCTCCGGATGGGCCGGAAAGACCTGGTGGGCACTCCGGGCGGCAGGAATGGCGGTAGTCGGGTTACCGTTCGAGTGGCCGTTGTGGGCTTTTCCCGTTTGACACGGGGGCGGGATGTACCGTCACACTCCGCAGCGTCACCACGACCCAGCCCCGGGACGAAACCCGGGGAGCCCCAGCGTCGACCGGAGAGAAGAGCGAAGTTGTCCCCCACCAGCGAGACCGCGAAGGGCGGCCGCCGACTCGTCATCGTCGAGTCGCCTGCCAAGGCGAAGACGATCAAGGGCTACCTCGGCCCCGGCTACATCGTCGAGGCGAGTGTGGGGCACATCCGCGACCTTCCGAACGGCGCCGCAGAGGTGCCCGAGAAGTACACCGGCGAGGTCCGCCGCCTCGGTGTGGACGTCGACCATGACTTCGAGCCGATCTATGTCGTCAACGCCGACAAGAGGGCCCAGGTCAAGAAGCTCAAGGATCTGCTGAAGGACTCCGACGAGCTCTTCCTCGCCACCGATGAGGACCGCGAGGGCGAGGCCATCGCGTGGCACCTTCTGGAGGTCCTGAAGCCCAAGGTGCCGGTCAAGCGGATGGTCTTCCACGAGATCACCAAGGACGCGATCCGCGAGGCCGTCGCCAACCCGCGCGACCTCAACCAGCGCATGGTCGACGCCCAGGAGACCCGCCGCATCCTCGACCGCCTCTACGGCTACGAGGTCTCGCCGGTCCTGTGGAAGAAGGTCATGCCGCGGCTGTCCGCCGGTCGCGTCCAGTCCGTGGCCACCCGGCTCGTGGTCGAGCGGGAACGCGAGCGCATCGCGTTTCGTTCCGCTGAGTACTGGGACCTGACAGGCACCTTCGGTACCGGCCGCGCCGGGGACCCGTCGGACCCCTCGTCGCTGGTCGCCCGCCTCCAGACCGTCGACGGCAGGCGGGTCGCGCAGGGCCGCGACTTCGACTCCCTGGGACAACTCAAGAGCGCGAACACCCTCCACCTCGACGAGGCGAACGCCCGCGCCCTCGCCGCCGCCCTGGAGAACACCCGGTTCTCGGTGCGGTCCGTCGAGTCGAAGCCGTACCGCCGCTCGCCGTACGCCCCGTTCCGTACGACGACCCTGCAGCAGGAGGCCAGCCGCAAGCTCGGCTTCGGTGCGAAGGCCACCATGCAGGTCGCGCAGAAGCTGTACGAGAACGGCTACATCACGTACATGCGTACGGACTCCACGACGCTGAGCGACACCGCCGTGGCCGCCGCCCGCGCCCAGGTCACGCAGCTGTACGGCGCCGACTACCTGCCGGCCCAGCCCCGCACGTACGCCGGGAAGGTCAAGAACGCGCAGGAGGCGCACGAAGCGATCCGCCCTTCGGGTGATCGTTTCCGCACGCCTGCCGAGACCGGTCTGACCGGCGACCAGTTCAAGCTCTACGAGCTGATCTGGAAGCGGACCGTGGCCTCCCAGATGAAGGACGCGACCGGCAACAGCGTCACGGTGAAGATCGGTGGCACCGCCGCCGACGGCCGGGACGTGGAGTTCAGCGCGTCCGGCAAGACGATCACCTTCCACGGCTTCCTGAAGGCGTACGTCGAGGGCGCCGACGACCCGAACGCCGAGCTCGACGACCGCGAGCGCCGCCTGCCCCAGGTCAACGAGGGCGACGCGCTCAGCGCCGACGAGATCACGGTCGACGGGCACGCCACCAAGCCCCCGGCCCGTTACACCGAGGCCAGCCTGGTCAAGGAGCTCGAAGAGCGCGAGATCGGCCGCCCGTCGACGTACGCGTCGATCATCGGCACGATCCTGGACCGCGGGTACGTCTTCAAGAAGGGCACCGCCCTCGTGCCGTCCTTCCTGAGCTTCGCCGTGGTCAACCTCCTGGAGAAGCACTTCGGGCGGCTCGTCGACTACGACTTCACCGCCAGGATGGAGGACGACCTCGACCGCATCGCCCGCGGTGAGGCGCGGGCCGTGCCGTGGCTGAAGCGGTTCTACTTCGGTGAGGGCAGTGGCGAGGGCGCCGCCGCCGACGCCGGCAACGGCGACGGGGACCACCTCGGCGGCCTCAAGGAACTGGTGACGGACCTGGGCGCGATCGACGCGCGCGAGGTGTCGTCGTTCCCCGTCGGCAACGACATCGTGCTGCGGGTCGGGCGCTACGGCCCCTACATCGAGCGCGGCGAGAAGGACTCCGACAACCACCAGCGTGCGGACATCCCCGAGGACCTGGCGCCCGACGAGCTGGACATCGAACTCGCGGAGGAGCTGCTGGCCAAGCCGAGCGGCGACTTCGAACTGGGCGCCGACCCGGAGACCGGCCACCAGATCATCGCCAAGGACGGTCGCTACGGCCCGTACGTCACCGAGGTGCTCCCCGAGGGCACCCCGAAGACGGGCAAGAACGCCGTCAAGCCGCGCACGGCCTCCCTGTTCAAGTCGATGTCCCTGGACACGGTGACGCTCGAGGACGCGCTGAAGCTGATGTCGCTGCCGCGCGTCGTCGGCACGGACGCGGACGGCGTGGAGATCACCGCGCAGAACGGCCGCTACGGCCCGTACCTGAAGAAGGGCACGGACTCGCGGTCCCTGCAGTCCGAGGACCAGCTCTTCACGATCACGCTGGAGGAAGCGCAGGCGATCTACGCCCAGCCCAAGCAGCGTGGCCGCGCCGCCGCCAAGCCGCCGCTGAAGGAGCTGGGCGCCGACCCGGTCAGCGGCAAGCCGGTCGTCGTCAAGGACGGTCGCTTCGGGCCGTACGTGACCGACGGGGAGACCAACGCGACCCTGCGCTCCGGCGACAGCGTCGAGACGATCACCCCGGAGCGTGGTTTCGAACTGCTCGCCGAGAAGCGGGCCAAGGGCCCCGTGAAGAAGACGGCGAAGAAGGCGCCCGCGAAGAAGGCCCCGGCCAAGAAGGCGACGGCCGCTAAGAAGACCGCGGCGAAGAAGACCACAACCGCGAAGACGACGACGGCGACGAAGAAGACGGCCGCAAAGAAGGCCACGGCTGCGAAGGCGGCCGGGGCCGCGGAGGACTGAGCCGCTCGGCGCCGCGCTTCCTGCACCGCACTTTGCGCACCGCCGCTTTCTCGCCGCACTTTCTCCACCGCGGCTTCGCAAAAAGAACGCCCCGGCATCACTTTGGTGTCGGGGCGTGCGCACGTCAGGACGGGCTCCACGCGCTGTCGGTGCTGCCCGATAGGCTGAATGCATGACGCGAGCCGAGCAGCCTACGGCCCACAACCCGGCCCCAGACGACGCCCTGGTAGCGGACTCCCGCGAGCGCGCCGTTCGCGCCCTGCTGCGCCAACCTCAGCTCAAGCGGCTGTGGAGCGCCCAACTCGTGGGCGGCATCGGTGACGCCCTCGGGCTGCTGGTGCTGGTCCTCCTCGCCCTCCAGGCGGCCATCGCCGAGGGCTCGTTCGGGGGCGGCTATCGAGGCGTGGCGTTCGCAGTGGCGACCGTCTTCGGGGTGCGAGTCCTCGCCACGCTGCTCTTCGGAGCCGTGCTCCTGGGACCGCTCACCTCGCTCACCTCCCAAGAGGGCCCGCTCGACCGCCGCTGGACCATGGTCGGCGCGGACGGCGTGCGCGCGGCGCTGCTGATCATCGCGCCGCTGTGGATCGACTGGACGCCGGACGACGCGCTGGCCTTCCTCCTCGTCACCGCCTTCGTGGCCGGTGTCGCCGAACGCTTCGGGACGGTGGCCCGTGAGAGCGCCGCCCCCGCGCTGCTGCCCGCCCCGCCCCCGGAGGGCGCGACGGTACGGCCGCTGCCGGACCACATGGACGCGCTGCGCCGCCTGTCCCTGCGTACGAGCTTCGCGGCGATCCCCCTCGCGGCCGCCGCGCTCGTCGTCGCGGCGCTGATCAACAATCTGCTCGGCGCGGGAATCGACTGGTTCGACCAGCACCAGGCCGCCCTCGGCTCGTACGTGGCGGCGGGGCTCTTCGCCGCCTCCCTGTCCGTGCTGACCTTCCTGGAACTGCCCGACACGCGCACCCCGCGCGCGCGGTCGCCGCTGGAGGGCCTGCGCCGTCCCAAGACCGGCTCGGGCGTCGACAAGGGCCGCACGGGTGCGATCCCGCTGCTCGTGCTCGCCTGCGCTGCCGTCGCCGGGTCCATCGCCGCCGCCGTCGCCGTGTCGGTGCTGCACGCCAAGGACCTGGGCGGCGGCCCGGTGCTGTACGGGCTGCTGGTGCTCGCGCTGACCGGCGGCGTCGTGGTCGGCATCCGTACGGCGCCCGCCCTGCTGCCCGCTCTGTCCCGCCGCCGGCTGCTGGCGCTGTTGATCGCCTTCACCGGCGTCGCCCTGCTGGCCGCCGGACTCGTCCCGGACGTCACCACGGTGCTGCTCATCGACGCGCTGGCCGGCGTCGGCGCGGGCATGGCCGCCAACATCGGGCACACGCTCCTCGACCAGGAGGCCGAGGACTTCCGCCGCCCGCGCACGACCGAGCACCTGCACGCGGTCGTACGGGTCTCCGTGGCCCTCTGCGCGCTCCTGGCGCCCGTGGTGGCGGGGGGCATCGGCCCGCACCGCCTGGAGAACGGCAAGTTCGTCTTCGCGCACGGCGGAGCCGCGTTCACGCTGATGCTGGTCGGCGCGCTGCTGCTGCCCGTGGCCGCGCTGGTGCTGGCCAAGGTCGACGACCGCTCCGGGGTGCCGCTGCGGCACGACCTGCGGGACGCGCTGCTGCGCGGCGACGACCCGGCGCAGGCCCCCGCCGCCACCGGTTTCTTCATCGCCCTGGAGGGCGGCGACGGCGCCGGGAAGTCCACGCAGGCTGAGGCGCTGGCCGAGTGGATCCGGGGCAAGGGCCACGAGGTCGTGCTCACGCGCGAGCCGGGAGCCACTCCCGTGGGCAAGCGGCTGCGGTCGATCCTGCTGGACGTGTCGAGCGCGGGCCTCTCGCACCGCGCGGAGGCACTGCTGTACGCGGCGGACCGCGCGGAACACGTCGACACGGTGGTGCGGCCCGCGCTGGAACGCGGCGCGGTCGTGATCTCCGACCGGTACATCGACTCGTCCGTGGCCTACCAGGGCGCGGGCCGTGACCTGTCCCCGACCGAGATCGCGCGGATCTCGCGCTGGGCGACCAACGGCCTCGTGCCGCACCTGACCGTGCTGCTGGACGTCTCGCCGGAGACGGCCCGCGAGCGCTTCACCGAGGCGCCCGACCGGCTGGAGTCCGAGCCCGCCGAGTTCCACGCGCGCGTACGGTCCGGTTTCCTGACGCTGGCCGCCGCCGACCCCGGCCGCTACATGGTCGTCGACGCCGGGCAGGAGCCGGAGTCCGTGACGACGGTGGTCCGCCACCGCCTCGACCAGATGCTGCCGCTGTCCGAGGCCGAGGTGAAGGCCCAGGAGGAGGCCCGCCGCAAGGCCGAGGAGGAAGCGCGCCGGAAGGCCGAGGAGGAGGCCGCCCGCAAGGCCGAGGAGGAGCGCCTGGAGCGCGAGCGCCAGGAGCAGCTCGCGCGGTTGCGTGCCGAGGAGGAGGAGCGCAAGCGGCGCGAGCTGGAGGAGGCGCAGCGGCGCGAGGCCGAACGGCAGGCGGAGGAGGCCCGGCAGCGGGCCGAGGAAGCACGCAGGCGCGCCGAGGAGGAGCGGGCCCGGCTCCTCGCCGAGGAGAAGGCCCGAGCCGAGGAGGAGGCCCGCCGCAAGGCGGACGAGGAGCGGCGCCGCAAGCAGGCCGAGGAGGAGGCCCGGCTGCGGGCCGAGGCCGAGGCGCTGCGCCTGGAGAAGCAGCGGAAGGCCGAGGAGGCGCTGCTGCGCGCCGAGGAGGCACGCCGGGCTGCCGAGCAGGCCTCTGCGGCCGCGCAGGCCGGTCCGCGGCCGACGGCGCCCGCCGCTTCCACCGCACCAGCCGCACCAGCGGTTCCGTCGGACGCGGCGACCGTGCCGACGCCGGTCGTGACCCCGACGAACGCGTCGGGTGGGCCGGCGGAGGACACGGCGGTGCTGCGGCCGGTACGGGACGGGAAGGGGGCGGACCGGGAACAGGCCCCCGGTGGGCCCGATTCCGAGGTCACCGCGGAGCTGCCGCAGCCGCCGGTGCCGGGGGCGGCGGACGAGACGGCGGTGCTGCCGCCGGTGCCGCCGGGGGCCGCGGACGAGACCGCTGTGCTGCCGCCCGTGCCGCCGGGGGCGGCCGATGAGACGGCCGTCTTGCCGCCCGTACGGGGGGATGATCCCGCTGACCGGGTGCCGCCGGGGTTCTTCCGCGACGAGCGGGCCGGGGCCGGGCCGGACGGATCCGACGACCGCACGCGGGAGCTGCCGCAGGTCGACGAGGACGGTGCGCCCAGGCGACGGTCTCGGCCCGACTGGGCGGAGGAGACGCCGTTGGACGATCTGCCGACGTTGGCGGATGAGCTGCTCGGCCCGCGCGGGGACGAGGAAGGGTTCGGCGGCGACGACCGGGGCGGGCGTGGTCGTGGTCGGGGGCGGCGGGGCTGAGCTCGGTCCGGGGCGCAGCTACGTCACAGGTCGTGGCGCCCGTTGTCAGTCGTTCCCCGCACAATGGATCCCGCAGCGCGAAGTGTGACGAAAGGGCGGGGTGAGGCGGGATGACCGTCTGGGACGACCTGGTGGGGCAGGAGAAGGTGAGCGAGCAGCTCGATGCCGCCGCTCGGGATGCCGATGCCCTGGTCACCGCGGCCGGTGCGAACACACCACCGCCGGAGGCGTCGAAGATGACGCACGCCTGGCTGTTCACGGGGCCGCCCGGTGCGGGGCGGACGCAGGTGGCGAGGGCGTTCGCGGCCGCGCTGCAGTGCGTGAGCCCCGACCGCGCGCTCGGCGGCTCCCCGGGCTGCGGCTTCTGCGACGGCTGCCACACGGCGCTCGTGGGCACCCACGCCGACGTCACCACGGTCGCCGCGGTCGGCACGCAGATCCTCGCCGAGGACATGCGCGACACCGTCCGCAAGTCGTTCACCTCGCCGGCCACCGGCCGCTGGCAGATCATCTTCGTCGAGGACGCCGAGCGGCTGAACGAGAAGTCCGCCAACGCCGTGCTCAAGGCGGTCGAGGAACCCGCCCCCCGCACCGTGTGGCTGCTGTGCGCCCCCTCCATCGAGGACGTCCTGCCCACCATCCGCTCCCGCTGCCGCCACCTGAACCTGCGTACGCCCTCCGTCGAGGCCGTCGCCGACATGCTCGTCCGGCGCGAGGGCATCGAGCCCGAGGTCGCCGCGTCCGCGGCCCGCGCCACGCAGGGCCACGTCGACCGGGCCCGCCGCCTCGCCACCGACCCGGCCGCCCGCGCCCGCCGCGCCGCCGTGCTGAAGCTGCCGCTGCGCGTCGAGGACGTCGGCGGCTGCCTCAAGGCCGCCCAAGAGCTCGTGGACGCAGCCTCGGAGGACGCAAAGGTCCTCGCCGAGGAGATGGACGGCAAGGAGACCGAGGAGCTCAAGGCGGCGCTGGGCGCGGCCCAGGGCGGCCGGCTGCCGCGCGGTACGGCCGGCGTGATGAAGGACCTGGAGGACAAACAGAAGCGCCGGCGAACCCGTACCCAGCGCGACAGCCTCGATCTCGCCCTCACCGACCTGACCGCCTTCTACCGGGACGTCCTCGCCCTCCAGCTCGGCTCGCGCGTGGCCATCGCCAACGGCGACGCCGAGGACGCCCTGGAGCGGCTCGCCCGCGGCAGCACCCCCGAGTCCACCCTGCGCCGCATCGAGGCGGTCGCCGCCTGCCGCGACGCCCTCGACCGCAACGTGGCCCCGCTGCTGGCGGTGGAGGCCATGACGATGGCGCTCAGAGCAGGCTGAGAAGGCTGAGGGCGACTGGGGGTGACTGGGTGACTGGGAGCGAGAGGGAAGGCGAGGGCGCGGGGAGAGGGCCGGGCGGCACCGGAGCGGAACAGATCACGGCACGTTGACCGCGTAACTCATCCGTGGCAGTTTGCGCACACAGCGCTTTCATTCGGTCGCTCAGAGTTACGCTCGATGGATGTACTTCAGGCGCTCCCCCCGCAGGTTCCGTCCTGGTGTCGCTCTTCTCGGCGCCGCCGCGCTGCTCGTCTCCGCCTGCTCCGCCTCCGGGGCGCCGACGGGTTCCGCCGGTGCGGCCGAGGCGGCGCTGGCCGCGCTGCCGCGTGCCACGCCGTCCGTGCTGTCGCCGTACTACGGGCAACGGCTGAACTGGAGCAGTTGCGGTGTCTCCGGCTTCGAGTGCGCCACGCTGAAGGCGCCGCTCGACTACGCAAGGCCCGACGCGGGGGACGTGAGGCTCGCCGTGGCCCGCAAGAAGGCCACGGGGCCGGGTAAGAAGCTCGGCTCGCTGCTGGTGAACCCGGGCGGGCCGGGTGGCTCGGCGGTCGGTTACCTCCAGCAGTACGCCGGCATCGGCTACCCGGCCGAGGTCCGCGCCCGGTACGACATGGTCGCCGTCGACCCGAGGGGCGTGGCCCGCAGCGAGCCCGTGCAGTGTCTCGACGGGCCGCGGATGGACACGTACACGCAGGTGGACGTGACGCCCGACGACCGGCGGGAGACCGATGCGCTCGTCGCGTCGTACCGGAGGTTCGCGCACGGGTGCGGGGCGGACGCGCCCCGTCTCCTGCGCCATGTGTCGACGGTGGAGGCGGCGCGGGACATGGACGTCCTGCGGGCGGTGCTGGGGGACCGGAAGCTGACCTACGTCGGGGCGTCGTACGGCACGTTCCTCGGGGCGACGTACGCGGGTCTCTTCCCGGACCGCGTGGGACGGCTCGTCCTGGACGGCGCGATGGACCCGTCGCTGCCCGCGCGCCGGCTGAACCTGGATCAGACGAAGGGGTTCGAGACGGCGTTCGCGTCGTTCGCGAGGGACTGCGTGCGGCAGGCCGACTGCCCGCTCGGCGGTGCGGGCGCGACGCCCGGCCAGGTCGGTAAGAACCTCAAGGCCTTCTTCGGAAAGCTGGACGCGCGCCCCCTCCCCACCGGAGACCCGGACGGCCGCACACTCGGCGAGGCCCTGGCCACCACGGGCGTGATCGCGGCGATGTACGACGAGGGCGCATGGGAGCAGCTGCGCGAGGCGCTGACCTCGGCGATGAAGGAGAACGACGGCGCGAGCCTGCTCGCCCTCGCCGACAGCTACTACGAGCGGGACCCCGACGGCCGCTACACCAACCTGATGTTCGCCAACGCGGCGGTGAACTGCCTGGACCTGCCCGCCGCCTTCTCCTCACCCGGGCAGGTACGCGACTCCCTCCCCACCTTCGAGAAGGCTTCCCCGGTCTTCGGCCCGACCCTCGCCTGGTCCACCCTGAACTGTGCGTACTGGCCGGTCGGGCCGACGGGTGAGCCGCACCGCATCGAGGCGAAGGGCGCCGCCCCGATCGTCGTCGTCGGCACCACCCGCGACCCGGCGACCCCGTACCGCTGGGCCCAGTCCCTCGCCGACCAGCTCTCCTCCGGCCGCCTCCTCACCTACGAGGGTGACGGCCACACCGCCTACGGCCGCGGCAGCAACTGCGTCGACACCGCGATCAACACCTACCTCCTGCGCGGCACTCCGCCCCCGACCAACGGAAAGCGCTGCTCATAGCCCCTCCCACCGCCCCCGCAGGGTCGCTCCGGGGGCATGGTCAGAGCGCTCCCGGAAACTGTGTAGACTTACCGACGTTGCTGATCGCACCATAGTGCGGACAGCGCGCCGCCTTAGCTCAGATGGCCAGAGCAACGCACTCGTAATGCGTAGGTCTCGGGTTCGAATCCCGAAGGCGGCTCTTTCTAAGCCCAGCCCAGACAGTGTCTGAGCTGGGCTTTCTCGTTCAGCGGATGCGGCGACGACGTTGTGCGCGTGCTGCGCGGGTGTCAGCGGTCTCAGTTCTGGTCTCAGTGGGGCCCGGATTCGGGACCGGTGGAGGCGACTGCGGCGGCACGAAGAACTCGCCCATCCGCCGCATGGCGTCCTTGGACAGGTGGGACCGGCCCTTGACGTACCGCCGGGTCTGGCTGATCTGTGTGTGCCTCAGGATCTCCATGATCGTGGGCATGTCGACGCCCAGCTCGTTGAGGATCGTGCCGGCGGTGTGACGGCTCCCGTCGTACAGGCGGCGGTCATCGATCCCGGCCTCCTTAAGCAGTTCCTTGAACTCCTCGTAGTCGGCACGCGGGTCCAGTGGTCGACCGTCCGGCCGTGCGAACACCACGTCGTGCTCCTGCCACAGATCCCCGGCGGCCTCCCGTGCCGCTTCCTGCTGGGCCTTGTGGTCGTGCAGGATGGGAACGAAGACGGGCGGGATCGGCACGGCGTTCCAGCTCTTCTTGGTCTTGGGCCGGGTGAAGGTGAGCCCCCCTTCCTTCCGCTCCGGACAGGCGCTCGCATGCTTCGTGCACGTCTTGGCGCATGGCTTCGGGCAGCCACGCTTGTAGCCCTTGTGCGCGGTGCAGTTCGGCGCGCACGGCTCGAAGCGGTGCAGACGCCCCCCACAGGTGTGCGGGTCGTTGCAGCCGTGCCGCCATGTGAGGCGCTGAAGCTGCCACTCGGGGCGGAACAGTTCCGCTTCCAAGTCGACGTACGACCAGCGCAGGCCGAGCGTTTCGCCCTGCCGGAAGCCCATGCCGACACCTACGATCCACCGCATGAAGGTGGGCCGCTTTGCCGCGGCTTCGAGGAACGCTTTCGCCTCCTCCTTGGTGAAGGGATTGGCCTCGGTCTCGTCGATGCTCGGTGGGTCCACGAGCGTGGCGACGTTCTCGCCGACGATGCGGCGGCGGTGGGCGATCTTCAGGGCGCGGGACAGGATGCGGTGCACCTTCACGACGTGTGAGGGAGCGTGGCCAGCGTCAAGCATGGCTCGGTACATCCGCTCCAGGTGTTCAGGCTGCAACTTGTCGATGCGGTGCTTGCCCACGCCGGGGATGATGTCGTTCCGCGTCTTCGACCAGTAGTCATCGAGCGAGCGCGGCTTGAGCTTCAGGCTCGCGATGTCGGTCAGGTAGGTCTCCATCCACCCGGCGACGGTCGGCTTACGGCCCGCTGCGGGTGCTCGCCCTTGGTCCCGTTGGCGTTCGAGCTCCTTCACCTTGCGCTTGATCTCGGCCTCGGTCCGGGCCCGGCGGTGGCGACGGTCGGGGCCGCCGTCACTCTTGACGCCCATCGTCACGCGGCCGTGCCACCAGCCATCGGCGCCGAAGTAGATGGATGACTCCATGTTGGGCTTGCGGGGGCTCATGTGCTCCTCCATGCGGGAGGGGGGGGGGGGGGGGGGGGGGGGGGGGGGGGGGGGGGGGGGGGGGGGGGGGGGGGGGGGGGGGGGGGGGGGGGGGGGGGGGGGGGGGGGG